>CALDKL010000085.1 GCA_937898895.1 uncultured Verrucomicrobiae bacterium
CGGGAGAGAGCTGGTCGGGATCTTTCTCGTCGAGAAGGTAGGCGGGATACACGAGCACACCGAAATCAGGGATGGCGCTCACTCCGTCCACTTCGGGATCGGGCTCGTAGGTGCGGGTGCCGTCGGAGGTGAGGGCCATCGCGGCGAGGTGTCCGCCGGCCGAGAAGCCGAGGATGCCGACGCGATCCGCTGCGATCTTCCACTCGGGGGCGCGGCTGCGAATCAGGCCGATGGCACGCTGGGCGTCCTCGAGGGGAGCGGCATGCTTCTCGAGCCCCTCGCGGCGGGGCACGCGGTATTTCAGGAGAGCAGCGGTGATGCCGAGGGTGTTGAGCCATTCGCAGACCTCGGTGCCCTCATGGGACCAGGCGAGAATGTTGTATCCTCCCCCAGGACAGACGATCACGGCGGTGCCGTTCGGATTTTCCGCAGGGTAGACGGTGAGCGTGGGCTGGCTCACGTTCGACAGAATCTGAATTTGGTATTCGCCTTTTCGCTCGACGGATTCGGCGGGCCATTTCAGGTCTGCCTCGCCGGGCACTCCGTTTGGCCAGAGCGGGATGGGGGCGAGCGGGGTGGCCGAGAGCGGGACGGAAAGGGGAAGCAAGGCGAAAAGGGCGAGAGCTGTTTTTCTCATGAGATGGAATCGTAGAGATCGGGAACGATTTCGGCCAGCGCGATTTTCAGCATATCGATGTCCTCGGGGTGATGAGCTGCTGACAAGGTGATGCGCAGTCTCGCCGAACCTCTCGGAACGGTGGGGTAGCGGATCGCGGGAACGAGCAATCCTCGTCCCTGGAGGGCGGCGGAGGCGGCGAGGGCGGCTTCGTTTTGTCCGAGGATCACGGGAATTATCGCGCTCGGTGCTCCGGAGGAAAAGCGAGCGCGATGGGCGGCGAGATGCGAGCGCAAGGCCTCGCCTCGTTCTCCGCCGAGCAGATCGAGTCCGTCGCGGATCGTGGCAGCGAGGGCGGGACCAGGTGCGGTCGTATAGAGAAAACTGCGGGCGCGATTCACGAGCAGATCGATGAGGCTGCGCGAGGCGCAGAGATACCCTCCGGACAATCCGGCGGCCTTGCTGAAAGTGCCCATCTGCAGATCGATGCGCGATTCCAGGCCGAGGGCGGCCGCGAGACCTCGCCCCTGCGGTCCGAGCACTCCGAAGGCATGGGCTTCATCGACGAGAAGGAGTGCCTCGTGGGCGTCCTTGAGATCACAGATTTCGGCGAGCGGGGCTAGGTCGCCGTCCATGCTGAAGACGGACTCCGTCACGACGAGGACGCGGGTCCTGGCGGTACGCCGTTCGGCGGCCCAGCGCAGATGGCTGGCAAGGCGGTCGAGGTCGTTGTGGGGAAAGACCCGCATCGTCGCTCCGCTCAGGTGGGCACCGTCGATGAGGGAGGCGTGGCAGAGTTTGTCGAGAATGAGGATATCCTCTTTTCCGCAGAGTGCGGGGATCGTTCCCGTCGCCGTGGCAAAACCCGAAGTGAAGGTGAGGGCCGCCTCGGATCGTTTCAGGGCGGCAAGCGTTTCTTCCAGGTCGATGTGGGTGGCCATCGTCCCGCAGACGAGCCGCGAAGCACCCGAACCAACTCCGTAACGACCGATGTGGCTTTGATAGAGTTCCTTCAGCTCTGGATCATTGGCGAGTCCGAGGTAGTCGTTCGATGAAAAATTGAGACAGGGACCGATCCCGGCGAGAGAGATCGAGCGCCCCTGGGGAGAATCGATTCGGCGCAGGCTGCGTCGCAGCCCTGTGGCGGCGAGTTCGCGCAGTTCCTCTTCCGGATCACGCATCAGCGGCCTTTTCCCCCCGATCCGAGGAAGCGGGTTGTGCCGAGGAGGTCGATGGCCTGCTGGAGGGCACGGTCCTGAAGAGGGGGACGATCCCAGGGGGTCGGTTTGTTCTGGCTGAGGAGGAGGTAGTAGTCGATCTCCGGATCGGTCCCGGCGACGAGGGCGGCTTCGTTCATGCGGGGCCGTTCTTTTTGTACGAGAAGATCGGCGAGCCTCATGCCGCCGTCGACGGCGCGGAAACAATCCCCCTTGGTTTTGACGGGGGTTGGGGTGAGCAGATCCGGCTTGATCCCGACCCGGAAAATCGAACTGTCGTCCTCCAGGACCACCTCGGCGATGGCGTAGCGGAGGATGCGGTCCTCGCCGAGCGGCGCGTCCTGGTACTCCACCGCGAGGCCCGGGGTCTTCTCGCCGATGATGAGACAATTGGTCTGGCGTTTCAGCACGGCGGCGATGATTTCCCCGACATTGCCCGTCTCGCGGTCAACGAGCAGGATGATTTCGAGTCGGCAGCTTTCCGCTTCGGGGGCGGAGACGAAGAGCGTGGGCCGATCATTGCCGGGACGTCGGATTTTGAAGAGCAATTCATTTGGCGGACGAAAACGGCTGAGGATGCGGGAGGCGATCGGAAACTCGGCCTGGGCCTGGGGCGAGCGCAGATCGAGGATTAGGTGGGTGATGGCTTTCTCCGCCTGGAACTCCTTGAGCGCCGCGTCGAATTTGCCGATCTCTTCCTCGGTGTAGCGACCGAAGCGGACGTAGGCCACTGTCTCTTGGGCGCGGGCATGATGGAAGGAAAACGGGGAATCGCGTTCCGCCCGCGTCTTTTGAGTGAGGAGCATCGCCCCGAAATCGAGCCGCTCGAGCAGTCCCTGGAGCGCGGCTCGGTTCACCTCGAGCGGATTGAGATCTTCCTCTTGGATGTAGTCGTTGGTGAGCAGACGAAAGGCTTCCTGGAGTGCGGCCTGGTCGAGGGTGTCGACGAGAGTTCCGAGGGGAGGGGCTGGCTGCGGAGCGGTCGTGACCACCTGGGCCACGGGAGCGGCCGGTCGAGCCGGAGGGATCTCCTGCGCGACGGAAATCGAGGCGGAGCAAAGCAGCAAAGGGAAGAGGCCGCGGGTCATGATCGGCGTCACTCTACGCCATTGAGAAAGGCATTCAACGCCTCGATGGGGCCTCCCGGACCCTCCCAGCGATGGTGGTGGGCGAGAGCGGTGGCGAGATAGCGGGTGGCACCGTCGATCGCCTCGGCGACATCCTCCCCGGCAGCGAGGCGTGCGGTGATGGCGGCGGAGAGGGTGCAACCGGTGCCGTGGACATCGGGCACGGCGAGGCGTCGCCGGGAAAAGGTGCGCAGGTTTCCCTTGATCCAGGCGTGGTCGGTGATGAGATCATCGGACGTGGAGAAGTGTCCCGCCTTCAGCAGAACATCGCAGCCGTAGCGCTCGTGGAGTCGTCGGGGGGCGGCGGCGAAATCACCCGCCGTGCGGATCGGGGTGCCGAGAAGAACCTCGGCTTCGGGCAGATTCGGGGTGATGAGGTGCGCGAGAGGGAGCAGATCGGATCGCAGCCGTGCGACTCCCGCCTCTTCGAGCAGGGACTCTCCCGCGCTGGCGCGGAGGACCGGATCGACGACGAGGGGGAGACCCGGATGCGCCCTGACAAACTCCGCAACGAGTCCCACGAGAGCTTCCGTTGCGAGCATTCCGGTTTTGATTGCGGAAAGCGGAAAGGCGGATTCGACCCCCTCCAGTTGCGCACGCAAGAGGGTTGGGTCCACGGCATGAATCCTCGCCACCTCTCCCGGTCCCTCCGCGACGATGGCCGTCACCGCGCAGACTCCGTAGACGCCATGGGCGGCGAAGGTTCTCAGGTCCGCCTGGATTCCTGCCCCGGCCGAAGAATCGGATCCGGCGATGCTGAGGGAAATCAATGGTGTGCGTTGCATATCACTTACTCTTACTCTTACCTTTACTCGTACTCAAAACCGAAACGGCTCCTGGCTCTGCCATCCTCTCCCGGCAGGGTGCCCAAGGTTGCCAATACACCCCGAATTCCGATCTTGTGCGGGCGGGATTCCTGGAGAAAATAGCGCGATGGATCCTTCCCATCCCTGGCCCAAATCGATCTTCGCCCGCAATCTCACGGAAGATGCGGGAATCACAGAACTGATGGATGACCTCGGCGAGGCACTCACCCTCGGTCGCGGGAAGATCCGAATGATGGGTGGCGGCAATCCGGCCCACATTCCGACAATGGAGGCAATCTGGCGTGAGCGGATGCGCGAGATCCTCGAGGAGCCGTCGGGGGAATTCGACCGCCTCGTCGCCGACTACGATCCGCCGGCGGGCAGTCCCGCCTTCCGCGCCGCTCTCGCCGATTTCCTCTGTCGCGAATACGGATGGGATCTGACTCCCGCCAATATCGCCGTTACCAATGGGGGACAAAGTGCCTTCTTTTTTCTCCTGAACCGCTTTGCCGGGTCGATGGTCGATGGCGGAGAGCGGCGCATTCTTTTGCCGCTCGTTCCCGAGTATATCGGATACGGCGACCAGGGTGTTTCGGCATCGGCCCTGTTCGACGGTCGGCGACCCGAGATCGAACGGATCGGGGAGAGGAGTTTCAAATACCACATTGATTTCGATCACCTCGCGATCGATGAGCGTCACGGAGCCATCGCGGTCTCCCGGCCCACCAATCCGAGCAGCAACGTGCTCACCGATGGTGAAATCGAACGGCTTCGGCAGAGGGCGGCAGAGCATCGCATTCCTCTCCTCATCGACAATGCCTACGGCTTGCCCTTTCCCGGAGTGATCTTCACGGAAGCCCGGCCGGTATGGGATGAGAACATCATTCTGACGATGAGCCTGAGCAAGCTCGGTCTCCCGGGCACTCGTACTGGCATCATCGTGGCGCGGGAGGATCTTATTTCCGAGATCCGATC
>CALDKL010000086.1 GCA_937898895.1 uncultured Verrucomicrobiae bacterium
CCATTGTGTTCGACGGTGAGAAGATGGGGACCGTGATGGCCCACGCTGACGGTTCGGGTGCTGATTGCCCAGGCTTCGATGGCGATGCCGACTCCTCCACAGGGAGGCTGCACGACAAACAGCGTCAGAGGCATTTCTTCCCCATAGGCGGCCTCGAAAATCTGACGGGCGACGGGCACGTCGGTCGCCTCGGCGACAAATACGGTTTGCACGGTCACCACCATTGGCTCGCCCTGCTGACGGAGAATCGCCCGGATGGTCGAGACTGCTTCCCAGACCTGGTCGCGGAAGCTTCCGCCACATTCCGGAGTCACCATCATTGCGACACGGGTGAGGCCATCGTAGCCGATCGTGGTGTGTTGCTGGAGTCCGAGCAGACAGGGAGGGACTTCGTGAATCAGACCAGGCTCACTGGCATCGGCGTGGTGGCAATGACCACAATCGTTCGAGCTGCAGCCCCCGTCGAGGAGACGGCGGTCGGGATGCATCCGGTAACAGATGGGTTGGAACAAACCGGATGTCGTTGCCGGAGGAGTCGTAGGGTTTCCGCTCATGACTGCAATCAGTGTAAGGAGGATTTGAAGGTTAAACAAGAAAAAAAGATACTTGTTTCGTTAATTGATTAATTCTTTTTGATCCAGAAGAAAAAAATGCGGAATCGCGCCAACGGAACGCGCCCGGAAGAGGGTCAGGCCAAGTCCGGAAGAGGGTCAGATCAGGATGACCCCGACGATCACAAAGGCGGCGATCATGGCTCCGGTGAGGACCGTCCAGACGGCGGCGGCATGGCGCAGATCCATGAAGTGACGGGTGACGAACCATGCCTTCACTGCGCCGACGAGGAGCAGCGCGGCAGCGGAGAGGTGGCGTTCGCCGAGGGCGAAACTCACCAGGGTGAGGGCAAGGAGCAGAATCCAGACGATGGTGTTGCTACGGTTCACAGCAGATAGAGGGTGGGAAAGAGAAAGAGCCAGATGAGATCGCAGAGGTGCCAGAAGATACCCCCGGCCTCGACATCGTCGTGGTGATCCCGGTGGTAGCGCCCAAGGCGGATCTGTTTGGCGAAGTAGAGGAGGATGAGGACGGCGACCGCGACGTGGATGAAATGGAATCCGGTGAGGGCGTAGTAGAGGGTGAAGAAGGTATCCTCACCGAAGACATGACCCTGCTCGATTTTTCCGGTGTATTCGACCACCTTTACGGCGAGGAAAGCCAGTCCGGAGGCAATCGTGGCGGCAATCCAGCGCAGGGACTTCTCCCGCATCCCTTTTCGCAGTTCGGTGAGGCTGCAGACCATGAACCAGCCCCCAGTGAGGAGGATAGCCGTATTGAGTAGAGCGAGGGGCTGGCTGAGCAGGTCGCGGCCCCGTGTGAAGGCCTCCGGATCACCCGCTCGCTGGTAGAGGAAGACTCCGATCCCGGCGAGGAAGGTGAGCAGTTCGACAACGACGATAATCCAAACAAGGATGCCCCCAGGAGGCTCGTATGGTGCCCAGGGATCCGGTGATTCGGGCGGGTGGGGTTCGGTTTGGTTTTGAGAGGATTCGGGAGGAGGGAGATGGGACATGGATTGAAAGACGGAACAGACTCAGGTCACGGGGCGGCGACCTGGCACTCGGCGAGTCGCTGGGAAACAAACGTTTCCGTGAGAAGCCCTTCCTGGAACAATTGATCGACCTGACGGGTCCTACTTTCCACCTGTTTTGCAGTGAATTTTGGGGCGTCCTTTTTCGCGGCGAGCGCCGCGAGGGTGTTCGGGTCGGGCGGAGGCAGGGGGCGATCCTGGGTGAATTTCGTATCGGGATCGACTACGAAGGCGCGCAGGTTTTCTGCGGGAACGAGATGTCTCCAGAGGAAGGCCTGCATCCGGTCCTCCGTCGGCACGGCGGCGCTGCGCGTGACTTTCCCGTCGATTTCGGCAGAGCCTTCGATGTGGAGGTCGAAGGAGCGACCCGCCGCGACCGGTTTGGCATTGATCGCGATTCTGATGCTGGTTTTGTCAGGGGGGATCGTCACCGGGGCGGAAGTCAGTCCCGGAGGAAGTCCCGCGAATTCGACTCTTACGGGGCCTTTGTATCCGTCTCGCCGCGCTACGTGTACGGTGAGAGCGGTGCTCGCTTTGCGGCGGATCGAGAGACTCGAGGGAACCACTCTCAGATCAAATCCGGGTTGTGCCGGAGCGATGCGGAGACGGTAGGAGTATTCCTCGCCGCCCGCCCGCACCGTATCGCCCAGATGGACCTGATAGGCTCCGTCCTGCGGAATGGTGAAGAGGGCATAGGAGTCGGCCTGGTGCGTGTTCGCCCCGCCGGCGAGATCCTCGAAATCATCATTGAGAGCGATCTGTCTGCCTGCCGGGTCGGTGATCCGGATGACGGAGTCGAGCGGAGAATCGAGACGCCGCGCGGAGACCTGTACGGCGACGGATTGACCCTTCTTGCCCCCGAATGAGAATACATCGAGATCTCCGGGAGAGCCAATGCGGCCGTTGACGATCACCGGGAGTGTCACGCTCTGTGCGGATGTGTCAGGATCGGACGCTTCGACTTCAGTGATTTCGGGCAGGGTTCCCAGTTCGAAGGGAAGGGGATTCGAGAACAGGCCATCGACCTTCGCCCGGATCGAAA
>CALDKL010000087.1 GCA_937898895.1 uncultured Verrucomicrobiae bacterium
CCCTGATCCGGGGAGAGAATACGACCGCTGAAGGCGATGGGGTCGCCGAAATCATTGTTCACCGGAAACATGAGGCGGTGTCGGAAAAATCCGTATGCTCCTTGCGCGGGGCGGGCCTCGTCGCGCCATTTGGCGAGCCCTCCCTCGACCAGTTGCGGTACGGCAAATCCTTCCCGGCGCACCCAGTCCATGAAGGAACGTTGATCGTTCGGGGCGTACCCGAAATTCCATCTCCGCGACACATCCATGGACAGTCCGCGAGATTTCAAATAATCGCGAGCGGGCTGGGCAACGGGACTTTTGAAGAGCATTCGGTGGAACCAGTCCCTCGCCGCGCTTTGCAATCGCATCAGATCGCTGCGGCTGCGACGCCGGGCCAACTCGGCGGAATCGAGCACTTCCTCGACCACCGTCACCCCCGCCCGATCTGCCAGCTTCCTGGCTGCTTCCGGAAAGGACAGATTGTCGTAGAGCATCACGAACTTGATCGCATCGCCGCCCGCATGACAGCCGAAGCAGTGGAAGGTCTGCCGCTGCGGACTGACGTTGAAGCTCGGCGTCTTCTCATTGTGAAACGGGCAGTTCGCCTGGAAATTCGAACCGGATCGCTTCAACGGAAAGTAACCCTGGATCAGATCGACGATATCCGTCGCGTCGAGGATTTGCTGAACCGTTTCTTGGGGGATGATGGCCATGGCCGGAGCGGTCCGACCCGAGAGGGTCGGGAGAGACACCTAACCCTCTCCGGTCGCGGTGGCAAACGGGGTGGCAAAAGGATTGACTTTTCTCAGGCCCCGTCGCCAGAATCACGGCATGAACATCCGCGCTATATTCGTCGGTTGGATTCCCTTGGTTTTCCTTGCGTCCCTGCAGGCGGAGGCGGTCAAGGATCGAGAGGGAGCCGTGCGTGGCGACCGCGCCAGGATGGAGGGCAGCGAGCGATGGATCTACAACGATCTCGCCGCCGGATTCACCGAGGCGGAGAGGACGGGCAAGCCCCTCATGGTCGTCCTCCGCTGTGTGCCGTGCCTCTCCTGCATGGGCCTCGATACCGAGGTGCTCGTCGAGAATCCGGAACTCACCCCCCTGATGGATCGCTTCGTCCGCGTGCGTCTGATCAATGCCAATGCGATCGATCTGTCCCTCTTTCAGTTCGACTACGATCTCTCGTTTTCCATTCTTTTTCTCAATGCCGACCGGACCCTCTACGGGCGTTTTGGATCGTGGGAGCATCAGCACGATTCCCAGAACCGCGCCTCGGCGACGTTGCGGCAGGCGCTCGAGCGGGTCCTGGCGCTCCATTCCGGGTATCCGGGAAATCGTGCCGCGCTTGCGGGCAAAACGGGGGATACTATGCCCTATCGCACTCCCGTCGATCTGCCCGCGTTGAAGAAGTTCAGCAGCGAGCTGGATTGGCAGGGCAAGGTGGTCGCCAGTTGCGTGCATTGCCATCAGGTCGGCGATGCGATCCGCCAGGAGATCCGGGATCAGGGCCAAACGATGCCGCTGTCCCTGCTCTATCCCTATCCCAGGCCCGAGACCCTGGGGCTGAGCCTGGGGGAAACTCCCGTCACGGGCGTGCTCTCTGTGGCGGAGGGGTCTGCGGCCGCACTCGCGGGCATTCGGGCCGGGGACGAAATTCTTGCGCTCGCGGGCCAGCCTCTCGTCTCCGTCGCGGATCTCAGCTGGGTGCTGCATCGCTTTCCGGACACGGGAGATCTCACCGCGACGATCCGACGGGAGGGGCGCACCATGACGCTCGCTCTGGCGCTGTCCGAAGGCTGGCGGGCAAAGGATGAAAATGCCCGTCGGGTCAGCTACTGGCCGATGCGGGCGATGGCCTTTGGCGGAATGAAGCTCGAGCCTCTCGATGAGAAATCGAGGAAAGCCCTCGGTATCGCGCCGGGGAAACTCGCCCTGCAACTCCGCCACGTCGGCGAATACGGCATCCATGCCGCCGCAAAGCGGGCTGGATTCCAAAAGGAGGATGTCCTCGTCGAAGTGGCCGGGAGCGATGCGGATCGGACCGAGATCGAGCTGCTCGTTCGGAACTTGCGCGAGCAGAAACCGGGGGACAAGGTGCCTGTCGTCGTCCTCCGCTCCGGTCAGAGGGTAGCGCTCGAAATGCCCGTTCAGTAGGCTCATCACCCCGATTTTGTGTTTCATCCCCATCCCCCCCCAATCGAACGATGCTCTCTCGAACTCCGCTTTCTCTCCGTGTCGCCGGTGCCTTCACCCTTTCCGCCGCCGCCCTTGTCCTGTCCCTCGCGGAGGAATCCGCCGCGCCACAGCAGCAGGCTGCCGCCGTGACGAACTCGGTCCCCGTTTCCCTCTTCGACGGCTCCAGTCTGAAAGGATGGGAGGGAGATCCGAAACTCTGGAGGGTCGAAGACGGTGTCATCACCGGAGAAACCACGGCGGGAAATCCGATCACCTCGAACTCGTTTCTGAAATGGACTCTCGGCGAACTCGATGATTTCGAACTGACACTCGAATACCGGATCACCGGAGGCAACTCGGGCATCCAGATCCGGAGCTTCGCCCTCGACAAACCCTATGCGGTGGGCGGATACCAGGCCGACATCGATGCGGCGGGGGAATGGACCGG
Organism: uncultured Verrucomicrobiae bacterium; assembly: GCA_937898895.1. Lineage (GTDB taxonomy): Bacteria > Verrucomicrobiota > Verrucomicrobiia > Verrucomicrobiales > DEV007 > Arctic95D-9. The sequence goes on from CALDKL010000087.1 coordinate 2,609, forward strand.
GACGACCTACGGCGAGCAATTTCGCGGGATTCTCGCCAAGCGGGGCGAAAAAACGACTCTCGGCGAGGATGGCAAACCCACCGTCACGGGTTCGCTCGGCGACCCGGCGCAACTCGCCAAAGTTCTCCGGAAAGACGATTGGAATACCTACCGGATCGTGGCGAAGGGACACCGTATCCTCTGCGAGATCAACGGCACGCCCATGTCCGAGGTGATCGATGAGGACGCCGATACCCGCCGCCGTGCTGGCCTGCTCGCATTCCAACTCCATGTCGGGCCGCCGATGAAGGTTCAGTTTCGAAACCTTCTCCTGAAGCGATTGCCTCTGGAGGATGTGAAGAAGATCGTTTATGTGGCCGGTCGCCCGAGCCACCCCCCACGCATGCACGAACACAACGCGGGCGCCCTGCTCGTGAAGAAGCTGCTCAATACCGATCATTCCGACAAAGTCCTCGTTGTCGCCTATCGGAATGGCTGGCCGGCCGATCCGAGTGCCTTCCAGAACGCTGACGCCCTCGTCATCCAATCCGACGGCGGCCCGAACCATCCCGCGTACTGGCACCTGCGCCAGATCGACTACCTCCGCGAGCAGGGCGTCGGCGTCGGCATGATCCATTATGCGGTCGAAATGACTCCCGGCGAGACGAATGACACCCTCATCGCGGCAACCGGCGGTGCCTTTGAGATCAACTATTCGGTCAATCCTCACTGGGACGGTGCCTTCGGGGAGTTCCCGGCCCATCCCGTCGCAAACGGAGTGAAGCCCTTCACGATCCGCGACGAATGGTATTTCAACATGCGTTTCAG
>CALDKL010000088.1 GCA_937898895.1 uncultured Verrucomicrobiae bacterium
GTTTCTTTCCGGGATGGGCGAACATCCATGCCAGGAAAAATCGGACGTTCGCCACCTGCTGCCATCGGTCTCCCGGCATCTTCTGAACGAGGGAGCCTTTCCCGTGGACGACTTCGTCGTGGCTGAGGACCAGCACGTAGTTCTCGTGATAGGCATAGATCATCGAGAATGTCGCCGAGCCGTGATGGTATTTCCGATGTACGGGTTCGTGGCTCATGTAGCGGAGCGAATCGTTCATCCAGCCCATGTTCCACTTGAATCCGAAACCGAGCCCACCCGTGTCGACGGGACGCGATACGCCGGGGAATGCGGTCGATTCCTCGGCCAGGGTCATGATCCCCGGATTCTCCTCGTAGCAGATTTGGTTGAGCTGTTTGAGGAATTCGATCGCCTCGATGTTTTCGCGACCTCCGTAGCGATTCGGGATCCATTGACCTTCCTCGCGAGAGTAATCAAGATAGAGCATCGAAGCCACCGCGTCGACCCGCAGCCCGTCGATGTGGTATTCCTGGAGCCAGAACATTGCGTTGCTGATGAGGAAATTTCGCACTTCGTTCCGTCCGAAATTGAAAATGAGCGTGCCCCAGTCAGCATGCTCGCCCTGACGCGGGTCGGCGTGTTCGTAGAGGGAGGTGCCATCGAAGCGGGCGAGGCCGTGCGCATCCTTCGGAAAGTGAGCGGGGACCCAGTCGAGGATCACCCCGATGCCGCGCTGGTGAAAACAATCGACAAAATGGCGGAAATCGTCCGGCGAACCGAATCGGCTCGTCGGGGCGAAATACCCGCAGCCCTGGTAACCCCACGATCCGTCAAAGGGATACTCCGCCACCGGCATCAACTCGATGTGGGTGTAGCCCATCTCCGCGACATAGTCGACGAGTTCGTCAGCGAGTTCGCGGTAAGTGAGGAATCGGTCTTCGTCCTCATGACGGCGTTTCCACGAGCCAAGGTGGACCTCGTAGATCGACATGGGGCCGTGGTAGAGGTCGCGCTGGGTGCGCTTCTCCATCCAGGCATCGTCCTTCCAGGAGTAACGTCCCAGGTCATGCACGATGCTCGCCGTTTCGGGTCCGTGCTGGGAGAAGAAGGCAAACGGATCGCTCTTTGCGAAGAGACCGCCACCACTGCCGACGATCTCGAATTTGTAAAGATCCCCAGGGAGCACATGGGGGAGGAAGATTTCCCAGATGCCGTTGTGGTTTCGCATTGGGTGGACCCTGCCATCCCAGCCGTTGAAGTCGCCAATCACGCTGACGCGGTGTGCGTTGGGGGCCCAGACCGCGAAAGTCACGCCCTCGACTCCGCCAATCGTTCGGGGATGCGCCCCCATCGCTTTCCAGAGGCGGCGGTGCGTTCCTTCTCCCACAAAATAGACATCCTGTTCCCCGAGGACCGGGCCGAACGAATAGGGATCGGCGAGGGGTTCGGTCACCGTCTCTCCGAAGGTGAAGACGAGACGATAGGCAAAGGGGGCTTCGCGATCAGGAAAGCAGGCCTCGTAGAATCCCTCGCGATGGATGCGTTGCATCGCGATCCCCTCCTTCGAGGACTCCACCAAAACCGTCACTCCCGCCGTAAACGGGCGAAAGACACGCAGGACCATTCCCTTCTTTGCAGGATGGCGGTGCAGGCCGAGAAAGGA
>CALDKL010000089.1 GCA_937898895.1 uncultured Verrucomicrobiae bacterium
TTATCGCGATCGATGGTCCCGCCGCCTCGGGCAAAAGCACGGTGGCCAGGCGGGTCGCTGCTGCGCTCGGAATGGTCTTCGTGAACTCCGGGGCGATGTACCGGGCCTTCACCTGGTGGGTTCTGAAGAACGGACTGGACCCGCTCGACACCTCCGCAGTGCTCGCCTTGCTTGCCCGTACCGAATTTACCTGCGGCGAGGAGGACGGCGTCGGCACGATCGCCATCGGCGGACAGTTCCTGACTCGCGAAGAGCTGGCTTCCCCCGAGGTCAATGCGGGAGTTTCGGCCATCGCCACCATCGCCGAGGTGCGCGAACGTCTTGTCGCCGAGCAACGTCGGTATGCTGCGGCCTGCGGGGTTGTGATGGAGGGGCGCGACATCGGGTCGGTCGTCTTTCCCGATACATCCTGCAAGTTCTACATCGACGCATCCCCCGAAGTCCGCGAGGCGAGGCGCCGCGCCGAGGGCATCGCTGATTCGATCACGACACGCGACCAGATCGACTCGAGCCGGAAAACATCTCCTCTCGTCGTCGCTCCGGATGCCGTGGTCGTGGACAGTTCCGAGATGGGTATCGACGAGGTCGTGGAGACGGTGATGCGGGTGATCCGGGAAAAGGCGGGAATCTGACATGTCGTTCGGGGCGGAATAATGCGATTTACAGGGTCGGGTCGGATCCGTTACCCTCTTGACATGAGCCCGTCCCCCTTTTGGTCCCGCCGCCATTTTGTTTTGGCCTCCGCCTCACTCGGTGGCCTGAATCTGCTGACCTCCCGCAAGGCCGCCGCCCAGACCGGGCATGGGGCTATCCTCGGGGAGGGAGAGCACCGCTACGAGGTTCTGCACGATTGGGCGAAGCTCCCTGACAAATACACCTGGCAGACGACGCACAATGTCGCGGTCGATGGGCAGAATCGGCTCTATGTCATCCACGAGGGGCGGATCGAGCAGGGGGATCATCCCTCCATCTTCGTGTTTGATGAGAAGGGTGTTTTGATCAAGGCCTTCGGCAGTGAGTTCCAGGGCGGGGGACACGGGCTGGAGGTGCGCAGGGAGGCCGAGGGCGAATTTCTCTATGTCACCGGCTACCAACAGGTCAAGAAGATCGCCAAATTCACTCTCGACGGGGAGAAGGTCTGGGAAAAATTCGCTCCGATGGCCTCGGGTCTCTACGCGGCGGGCGAGGACACCCGGCCGGAGAAGATCTGGGGCCGGGATCGATTCATGCCGACGAATTTTGCCTTCCTTCCCGACGGAGGGTTTTTTGTCGCCGACGGATACGGTTCCTACACGATCCAGCGCTACGATGCGAAGGGCGACTGGGTGCGCACCATCGGGGCACCGGGAAAGGAGGATGGTCAGTTTGCCCTTCCCCACGGCGTCTGGATCGATGATCGCAAGGCCGACGACGTCCTTCTCGTCGTCGCTGATCGGGCCAATGCCCGGCTCCAGTGGTTCGATCTCGAGGGGGCGCATCGCCGGACGATGAACGGCTTCATCCTTCCCGCGAATGTGGATCGCCTCGGTGATCTGCTCCTCGTTCCGGATCTCAGTGCGCGGATTACCCTGCTCGACAAGGAGGACAGGATGATCCATCTCGGCGAGGATCCGGCCTGGCGCGAGCAGGTGCTTCGCGACAAGATGGCGATGCGCAAGAATCCTTCCGCCTGGGTTTCCGGAAAATTCGTGCATCCTCACGACGCCTGTTTCGACGCCTCGGGCAACATTTTTGTGGCCGAATGGGTCGACACCGGCCGTATCTCGAAGCTGCGCAAGGTCTCCTGAAAGATTCCCTGGGAAGGGCTTCAGGATTTTACCGAGGCCTTCCGGAGTTTGTCGAGGATGGCGCGTCCCAGTCCGCGATCCGGAACCGGTTCGGCGATGATCTCGTCGTGGCCGTGGTGATCGAGCTGTCCGAGGAGGTGAAAGAGCCGAATTCCCGCCTCGGCGAGTCGCCCCGACCCCGGACTCAGGATGGCGACTTCGGCCCAGTCGTGAAGAGCGAGAAAGCCGTCTTTTTCCTGTCCCCGGTAGCTGAGCAAGGCATAACGTTTGTCAGGATCGGGAGAAAAATCGCGGGGGTTCTCGACGAGACGCAGGGGAGTGCGCGGAGCGTAGTGAGTCGCGAGCATTCCGGGGGCTTCGGGGGTGGCGTCTTCGACGGCGGTGTTGCGTTTCGCGAAGACGACCCTGCCGAATTGCTTCAGTTCCTCTTCGGTGATTGGTCCGGGTCGCAGTACCTCGATGAGCGGCTTCGGTGTTCCGGGAAGGATGCGGACGATGGTGGACTCGAGACCTCGTGCACACGCACCGCCGTCGACGATGAGAGGAATGCGGCCGTCGAGCTGATCCCGCACGAG
>CALDKL010000090.1 GCA_937898895.1 uncultured Verrucomicrobiae bacterium
CCCACCCCCGGAGAGACAATGCCTTCCTCTCCACTCTGAAGGATTGCCTCCAGGGCCCCCACCACTCGGGCCAGAACCGCATGATGCACCCGCCCCGCTCCAGGAAGATTCGCCGGGAGATCCACAAACAGATCATCAAGGAACGGATTGGCCGTCGTGTCGTCCATTGGAAGCGTTCGGGTACAGTCTCGCATGGGAGCGTCGTTTCTCAAAAATGACTCTAATTTTCACAGAAAATTTCAAACTTGCAATACCAATAATTACCAAAATGAAGAAGCATGCGATCGCGATCGATGTCAAGAAAGACCCGCCTCCCGGGGGCTTCCATGACCGGATCGTTACCGGAGAGAAATCCAGCGGAGGAGGACGGGACGCGATTTTGTCGTCATTTGTTCTTGTGGAAGCTGGTCGGTTTGTTAAGAAAGCCGCTCCCCCGCGCCGAGTCCGGGGGCAGCGATCTGCTCCTCCCCACCCTTCTTCGATCCCAATCAACCTATGAGTGACCAAAAACCATCCATGGCCCTGTTCTGGGGCTGCTTCATCGCCCTGATCACCACTGCCTTCGCCTTCTTCAGCCGGATGTATCTCTGCGACGTCCGTTTCGGGGCCGACTTCAACCTCGACAAAGGAACCATCGGGGCCTTGAAGGGAGCGGGGATCTGGCCCTTCGGCGTCTCGATCATCCTCTTCAGCCTCATCATCGACAAGGTCGGATATCGCGCGGCGATGATCTTCTCGTTCCTCTGCTATACTCTCTATATTGGACTCGCCTGTATGGCCTACGGTGCTGTCCAGGGTGTCCAGGGTGCCGACCTCGCCGCTGCCCAGGCCAAAGGCTACCACTATCTCTACTGGGGTTCGATCATTCTCGGTCTCGGCAATGGCACGGTGGAGTCCTTCATCAATCCGGTCGTCGCGACGATGTTCAACCGCGACAAGACGAAGTGGCTCAATATCCTCCACGCTGGCTGGCCGGGCGGTCTCGTCCTCGGCGGTCTCATCACCATCGGAATGGCCCAGGTTGCCGCCACCGGTGACTGGCGTCTCGTCCTCGGCATCATCGCCGTGCCTGCCGTGATCTATCTGGTCATGCTCCTGCGCAGCCAGTTCCCCGTGAACGAACGGGAAGCCGCCGGGGTCTCCTATCGCGAGATGCTCGCCGAGTTTGGCGCGTTTGGAGCCCTTGTCGGGTTCGGCCTGATCTTTGCCCAGCTCGCTGAGGTCTTTGCCTGGTGGCCTTCGTGGCTGACCTGGGCTCTCACGATCATGGTAGTGGTCGCCTTCGGCCTTTATACGCGCAGCCTTGGTCGCGGTTTCCTCGCCTTCCTCATCATCATCATGATGCCGCTGGCGATTACCGAGATCGGCACCGACGGCTGGATCACCGGACTCATGGAACACCCGATGAAGGAAGCGGGATACAACCCGGCCTGGGTGCTCATCTACACCTCCGTCATCATGATGGTACTGCGTTTTTTCGCGGGTCCGATCGTGCACAAGCTCTCGCCCATCGGCCTCCTTGTGGTGAGCGCGATTCTCGCCATCGCCGGTCTCTTTGCCCTGTCCAAAACGGGGCATTCCGGAATGGCTCTGATCTTCGGAGCCGCCACTCTCTACGCGTTTGGAAAAACCTTCTTCTGGCCGACCATGCTGGGAGTGACGGCGGAGCAGTGTCCGAAAGGCGGAGCCCTCACCCTGAATGCAATTTCCGGCATTGGGATGATCGCAGTCGGCATCCTCGGGTTCCCCTTCATTGGTGCGATCCAGGAGAAGACGGCCACCGCCGAACTCTCTGCCGGTCCGCAGTCCGCTCTCGTCCAGCAAATCACCGGTGAAAAACACTATGTGCTCGGCACCTATCAGGCGATTGATCCTGAAAAGGCGAATGCGCTAACCGATACCGTCCAGAAAGACGCGGTGGCCTCGGCCAACCAGTCGGCCCAGTTCAAGGCGCTCGGGACCATGGCGCTCTTCCCGACCTTCATGCTCGCCTGTTACCTGATCCTCTTCTTCTTCTTCAAGGCGAAGGGCGGCTACAAAGCCCAGGTTCTCACGGGGCATGCGGCCGAAGATGAAAAGTTCACCGGCGGCGTGGCCGGTCCCGCAGATCTCTGATTCATCCGAGACTGGCAGAATCGTTCCTTTTCTTCCTGTCGAAAGGAGGGGCAACGGCCTCTTCTTTCGACGGATTGCAAATCCCACGATGAAGCTCTACACCTACGGAAAGTGCAGCACTTGCCAGAAGGCGGTCAGGTGGCTCCGGTCACGGGGCCTTTCCTTCACGGAACTTCCCATCCGCGAGCAACCGCCTTCGAAAGCCGAGCTGAAGCGCATGCTTTCCTATTGCCAAGGCAACGTGAAACGTCTCTTCAACACTTCGGGAGCCGACTACCGCGAGCAGAAGCTCGGTGAATCCTTGCCGTCGATGTCCGAGGCGGAAGTCATCGAACGGCTCGCCGGCAACGGCAATCTCGTGAAGCGCCCCTTTCTCCTCACCGAGGAAGGGGGCCTCGTCGGCTTTCAGGAAGCGGAATGGGAGTCGTTCTTCAAGTGAGGGTCTCGCTCTCAATCCGCGATCCTCGATCCGCGATCCATCACTTCTTCCGCTTTCCTCCGTCGGTGAGGTAGCGGCTGAATTCCGGGCGGCTTTTCCACTCTTCGAACCAGGGTTTGTAGAGATCTTCCTCAGGCCAGTTGCGCCGCCGGGTAATGGCGTCGGTCACCTGGCCTTCGGGATAGTCCCGGCCCGCGACGCTTGCCTCGACGCTCTCATTCCACTTCCGGAATTCGCTCGCAAGCCGCGCCACCGTTTCCGGCTGGGCCGACGCAAGATCCGCGGTTTCGTTGGGATCGTTTGCGAGATCGTAGAGTTCGAATGCGTCGCTGCCGAGACGCTGTGTCACGAGCTTCATCGAGCCGTCGATCCAGGCGGCCCGCCCGCGATGGCGGAATCCCAGGGGTCGGTCGCGCGAGGGAAGATCCCCTTTGAACAACGGAGCGAGGTTCATCCCATCACGCACGGCAGGCAATGCCGATTCCGGCAAACCCGCAACGGCGGCGAGAGTGGGAAAAATGTCGACGGTTCCCGCAGGGACATGGGTAATGCGCGGCCGGGGAATGCCGACAGGCCACTCGATGATTCCCGGCACACGCAGCCCTCCCTCGTAGACCGTGCCCTTGTTCCCGCGCAATCCCCCAACGGATTCGGGGCGGAATTCGGGAAGCCCTCCGTTATCGCTGTTGAACCAGACGAGAGTATTCTCCGCGATCCCGAGTTCGCGCAGCCTCGAACGCAGGGTGCCGACACTGCGGTCCATCGCAACAAGTTCGCCATGGTGATCCCGTGATGCGTCAGACAGCCCCGCAAAGGGAGCGCGATCCGCCTCGCTCGCCGCGAAAGGAGCATGCGGCGATCCATACCAGATCACGGCAAAGAACGGTTTTTCGGTCTTTGCGATGTTGCCGATGAACCTCAGCGCCTCTCCCACGATGATCTCGGAGGAGTCTCCTTCGAATTCGTGGATCCCGTCCGGAGCACCAAGGAGCGGATCGCGATCAAAGAAGTTTGTCGCGGAGAGCCAGGTTTCAAAACCGAAGACTCCCGGATTCCGCTCGTCCTTCTTCAACACAGGAGCACCGGGTCCGCTGTATCCGCTGAGATGCCATTTGCCAAAATGCCCTGTCGCATATCCCGCCCCGCGCAAGGCCTGGGCAATCGTCCGTTCCTGGAGTCGCAAAGGGTAACCATGGTCCTGCACCCCGGTGCGGTCGTTGCTGCGACCCGTCATCACGGTGGCACGGGTGGGAGAACAGTTCGGCGCTCCGGCGTAGAAGCGATCAAAACGCAACCCGCTCGCAGCCATCGCATCGAGGTTCGGCGTTTTCAGGAACGGATGGCCGCCATAGCCCGTCTGTCCCCAGCCCATGTCGTCGGTCATCACCAGAATGAGGTTGGGTCGATCCGATGCGGTCAGGCAAGCGGTGGCCAACCCGCCCGCGAGGAAACATGGAAGGAAGACGGATCGATTCATGCGCCCATTGAAACGGAAGGACGATTCCAGAGGAAGTCTTTCCTCGTTCCCGACGCGATTGCGCTGACTGTCCGAAAGCCGGATCGCACCCGTCCGGGGGCGTGGACGGAGCGGAGTCTCAGTCGAGGTTCGGACTTGCCAGCTTCACGGCCAACCGCACCGCTTCGGCGAGACTGCTGCCTTTTGCCCTTCCCTGCCAGGCGATGTCGCAGGCGGTGCCGTGGTCAACGCTGGTGCGAAGGATAGGCAGGCCGAGAGTCGTATTCACCGCGGTATCAAAGGCGAGGGCCTTCAGGGGAATGTGCCCCTGGTCATGATACATACAGACAAAGGCATCGGTGCGACGACGACGTTCCGGAAGAAAGGCGGTGTCGGGCGGGATTGGCCCCTCCACAGTGATGCCTCGCTGCCTCGCAAGCTCCATCGCGGGTTCGATGATTCGTTCTTCCTCGCCATTGCCGAACAGTCCGTGTTCGCCCGCATGGGGATTGAGGCCGAGCACTCCGAGGATCGGCTCGGTCCGTCGGATGCGGCGCATCGCAGCGGCGGTGAGTTCGATGACATCGAGGATACGCTCCACCGTCATCAACATCGGCACTTCATGATACCCGCAATGAACCGTGACAAAACTCGCCCGCACTTCATCGCTGTATTGAAACATGCAGGCCCGAGTTGCTCCCGTCTTGTCGGCGAAAATCTCGGTATGTCCAGGGTAGGAGACTCCTGCAGCGCGGAGCGCCTCTTTGTTGAGCGGTGCCGTGGCCACCGCTGCGACTTCACCGCTGAGCGCCGCCTCGATGCTTGCGAGCACGTAGCCATAGCCAGCCGCGCCTGTCCTGGCACTGACGACTCCGGGAGTGAATCCCGTATCATCGAAGAGGGTCAGATCGCGAACCCAAGAGGGTTCCGGTGCAGGCAGGCCGGTCTGCTCGGCACAGCGTCGGAGAATCGCCAGATCGCCGAAGACCATGGGTGTCGCGATTTCTCGGATCTCGGCATTCGCGAGCAATTGGAGGCAGACCTCGGGACCGACTCCGGCGGGGTCGCCCATGGTCACGGCGATGAGGGGTTTTTGCATGGAGGAAGGAATAGGGTGCCCTCGTTTGAAGCACCGCGCAACCAAACGGAACGCTCCTTCCTCCATCACCCGGCCTTGCCAGCCCTCTGTGCGGGAAGGCGGGGATGCACGAATCGGAAGAAGAGGTGAAGGCAGGGGTCAGGTGCGCAGATTCGCCCGCATCCAACTGAACCCATCCCGGTTGTTCGCTTCTTCTTCGGCAAGGATCCTCGCGGGTTCCCTGCCACTCACCGAGGGCGGAGGATAATTCGGTGGATGCGCCTTCACACGGACCAAAGCGGCTTCGAGATGGGTTTCACGGCGTCCGGGAAACGTGGCAAAATAGGTGTCGGTGAGGCAGGGAATCCGCAGGGGATCGCGTGTCGCCATCTCGAGATTGAGGACAATGTCAGGATTCGACCGCACGAGAATCGCAACGAGGTGCTTCAGGTTGAGAAACCCTGTTCCGAGAGGAGTCTCACTAAGGAGAAATCCCTCCGCATCCGGCTGCACACACATGTCCTTGAGATGGACACTGAGGACAAAAGGAGCGAGCCGCTCAATCGTCGTTTGTGGTTCTTCCAGAAGAGCCAGGTTGTTGCCTGTGTCAACGAGGACGCCGATCCATTCGCTCGCGAGCGCCCCCATCATCGCGGCAAGTTCTTCGGAGGTGAGATCCTTGTGATTCTCCACCGCAAGTTTGAGCCGATGGCGTTTCAGGATCGGTTCGATCCGTGTGAGAATGTCACGCGCTTGCACGTAGAAAGCATCAAACTCTGCCCGAGTCTTGAATCGTTCGTAACGCCGCCCACCCGCGAGAACAACCCGCGCCACGGTCGCCCCGGCTTCCCGGGTTTGACGCACGGAAGTTTCGAAGGCGGCGAGGTCGCTTTTCACCCTTGGCAGTGGCAGATCGCCTTCGTAATACCCGCCGTCTTGCTCGACAAGGGCGCGGATCGCGTGCGGATCGGACCCACGCAGCGGAGACTGTATCCC
>CALDKL010000091.1 GCA_937898895.1 uncultured Verrucomicrobiae bacterium
TTTTTTGCCCCGCGCAAAGAAGATCGAAATGCCAAAGGGGCCCCTGATTTCGGAGGAGCAGCAGGGAGTGCGAATCATCGAGGTGGAGGTTCCCGAGAGGGTTCCGGTCTACCCGGATGATCCCGAATCGGCCTGGTGGGAGATCAATCCCCATTACGCCTTCGACCGGGCGCAACGTGAACAGAAGCCCCTCCTCCTCCTCTTCACCGGGATGTGGAACACGCAGGCGATGTCCCTATCCGAGGAGGTCTTTGCCACAAAGAGCTTCAATGATCTGGTGAAAGAACACCTCGTGATCTGCTATCTCAGCTATCCCCGGAACATCACCGACGCCCCCCCGACCTTGCGACGGTTGAAGGAAAAATTCAAGGTGAGGGGATATCCCAATGTTCTCCTCTTCAATCCGAATGGCGAGGTCGAGCGAGGTATTCGCGGCTATCGCTCGGGGAGACCCGTGGATTACTTCAACCACCTCGTGGCAGCCTGCCAACCCGTCTTCGAGTCGATCAAGGTGCAGAAAGCGCAGCTCGTCTCGAGCGGATACCGGGATTGGTCAAACTATCTCGGAAAACTGATCTTTGCCCGCTTTGTCGAACGCGACGCCACCCGCGCGGTGCTGCAGGATGCATCCGGACAGAAATGGACGGTGCCGATCAACGATCTCGCGCCCGATGACCAAAGAATGGTGGAGTCTTTTCCGGCTGTGGCTACAGTCGGGTCCGGATGACTCTTCCGCTGCGGCGGGATCCCTTTTCTCGTTCACTCTCATGGCCCGATTTTTCCTCAATCTTCTCGTCCTGCTCCTGATCGGAGCGTTCTCCGGTTTTGTGTATTTCTCCCTCGTTTCGGGTGATGATCGATACGATCTTCTCGATCTCCTGAAGCGCCGACCGCTCACCGCCGTGATCGGAGTGAAGACCCCGCTTGTGGCCCAGGGAGGGGCGGCACCCCTCCTCCGTGCCGAGCCGCTCGATCTGAACAGCCTCGAAGTGCTTTCGGAAGTGAACCGCGCCGTCTCCGATTTGACCGATGCGGTGGTCCCCTCCGTGGTCAGCATTGACACGACGACCAACGTGAACGTGACCCGTGTGATCCCGACGGACCCCTTCGGCATGTTTGGCTACCGTCAAAATGAGAGCTACGCCGCTTCGCGACTGGGGTCGGGTGTGATCGTCACGGAGCAAGGCCACATCGTCACAAACCACCACGTCGTTGCGGGAGTCGATGCGATCCGGATCACTCTCCATGACGGCAGTCAATACGATGCCGAATGGATTGGCAGCGATCCCAATGTCGACATCGCCGTCCTCCAGTTGAAGGCTCCCAAAGGAGGTGCCCTGCCTCCCTTGCGACCATTGGCTTTCGGAGATTCGGAGAAAGTCAGGGTCGGTGAGATGGTCCTCGCCGTGGGCAATCCGTTCGGCCTGAGTGAGTCGGTCACCCAGGGCATTATCAGTGCGAAGCAACGCGAACTCAGCGACGGGGCAAACGAATATTTTCAAGTCGATGCCGTCATCAATCCCGGAAACTCGGGAGGTCCGCTCGTGAACGTGAAAGGAGAAATCATCGGTATCAATGTGGCGATCTTCACCGGCCAGGAGAACGTGCATGTTTGGCAGGGGATCGGCCTCGCCATTCCGGCGAACGAGGCCCGGGAGGTCTTTGAGGCGATCGTGCTCGGACGCCCTCTCATCCGGGGCTATCTCGGCGTCGAGGTTGACAATATTTCCAGGAATTACGCCATAGCACTCGGCCTTTCGAGCACCCAGGGTGCGGTGATCACGGAAGTGACGAAAGGTTCGCCTGCCGAGGAGGCGGGACTGAAAGCGGGAGACGTGATCGTCAAATTCGACGGCAAGGCGATCCGCACTGCAGAAGAAACGCTCTCCCGCATCCGTGCGAAGAAAGCAGGAGAAGTGGCTGATCTCACCGTTCTGCGCAAGGGCCAGTCCATCGAGGCTGCGGTGAAGGCCATTGCAAAGTCAGACACAAACACACTCAAGCTGCGTTCCGACATCGCTGCGAATGGCCAGGCAATCTCCGATGCTCTCGGCATCTCCGTGGCGAACCTGAACGCGCAGCAGCGGCAGACCGTCGGCCTTCCCGAGAATTCTCCGGCCATTGTCATCACCGCAGTGAAGCCCGATTCCCAGGCCGCGCAGCGGTTCCAGCCGGGCGATCTCATCCATCGGATCAATCAGGATCCTGTGCCTGATGTGGCGACATTCTACGACCTCCTCGGATCCTTGCCCCAGGACAAGACTTCGGTCATGGTGCTGAGTCGGGAAGGCCGACTCATTCGTGCCTTTCTCAATCCGTAAGCGGGTCACTTCCGGCGCCGATGAACCGGCTTACCATTGCGGAATTTTCGTTGTGTCGGAATGAGTTTGATCGGGCGGTAGCGGCGACT
>CALDKL010000092.1 GCA_937898895.1 uncultured Verrucomicrobiae bacterium
TGAAAATGATCCTGACATGAACCGAATCTTATTTCTCCTCACGTTTCTCTGCATTCCTGTGCTCGGGGCCGAATCGGGATTGAAGATTCTCCTCGTGGTCGGCAGCGGGGGAACTTTGGACTATGCGAAGGAGTTCGCGGAGACGAGCGAACTCTGGAATGCCGCAGCGGCGAAGGGAGAGGCGAGCATCGAGATCATCGGGCTCGGGGAAGGGAACGAAGGCGGGCCGGGCGATGCAGTGCGGCTCAGAGAGCAGCTCGCCAGCGAGAAGTCGCCGGAACTCTGGCTCGTCTTCATCGGCCACGGCACCTTCGATCAGCGCGAAGTGAAGTTCAATTTTCGCGGTCTCGACGTCAGTGATCGCGAGATCGCCGATTGGGCAGATCTCTACCAGGGCCACCTCGCAGTGATCAACTCCGCCTCCGCGAGCGGGTCTTTCGTTCGGGCGCTGAGCAAGCGCGGGCGTGTCGTCATCACGGCAACGAAGAACGAGGGAGAACAGAGTTTTGTGCGCTTCGGCCGCTATTTTGCCGAGGAAATCGGAGGCGGAGGGGGAGACCTCGACAACGATTCCCAGATCTCGTTGCTCGAGGCCTGGCTCGCGGCTTCGCGCCGAGTCGCTGAATTCTACAAAGGCGAAGGGCGTCTCGCCACTGAACATTCCCTGCTCGACGACAACGGAGATCAGCTCGGTTCCCGATCCGAGTGGTTCGCCGGCACCACTCCGACGGAAACGGCCTCCCCCGAGGCAACGCCCGATGGTGATCTCGCCGCGCAAAAGGTGCTCGTAAAGAACGCCTTCGAACGCCTCCTCACGCCCGCGCAACGGGATCGGCGCGATACGCTGGAGCGTCAGGTCGTGGAACTGCGAAGGAAGAAAGAGACACTTGCCGAGTCCGACTACTACACGAAGCTCGAAGTCATCCTCCTCGAACTCGCCCGCCTTTACGAGGCGGTGAAACCGGGCGAGAGTTGAGCATGCAACGTTCCGGCTTGAGATGAAGGGAGAAGTTCCGATGCCCAAGCGGACTCGCCTGACCCGGCACACAGGCCTCGCGGGAGGATTCTGTTTTTCTGCGCTCGCCATCCTCGCCGCCTTTGCCGGAATCGAACCGATCTGGGCAAAATGGACGATCTTTGTGCTTTCTCTCATGGGCCTCGTCGTCCTCGTTTGGCGGAGCGTTCCGCCGTCCCCGCAGGGTGAGGCCCAGGAAAGCGAAGATCTCGTCGAGATCGCCCGACGCGCCATCCGGTCCGAAGCCGATCGACTCGACACAAAGCGGCGCGATCTCGAAAAGATCCTCATGGCCTACGGCGAGTGGATGGAGTTTCCGGATTTCCAGTCGCTTCAGGCCTTCGACTGGAAGGACGAAGCCCATGTCGCGATGGACACCTGTGTCGCCGAACTCCTCGACCGCGAGGCGGACCAGATTCTACAGCGCTTCTCCGGCGGTGTGTATTGGGCGAGCGGTCAGTTCGAGGGGAAGCAACTGCTTCTCGACCTTGTCTCGTTTACCGAATCCATCGCGCGGATCTACCAACCCGAATCCGACCTGCCGCTTCTCGAACTCAATCTCGAAAGTCTGTTCAAGGCAGTCAACCGCGCCTCTCTCCAGATCATCCTCCTGCTCGAGGAACTGCCCATTCTCGAGGTGAAGGAGATGAACCTGCGCAAGGTCTCGGAAAACATCCGCACGGCCTCCAAAGTCTATCGCAAGTATGAGGAGATCCAGCCTTATCTCGCTCCGGTTCGCTACCTGTGGCATGGGAGCAAACTGCTCCTCACAACCAACCCCCTGCTCGCGGCTGGCTGGATCGCGGGATCGGAGTTGCTCTGGCGGGGAGGCAAGCACCTCGGCAAGAAGGCGATGGATGCCTACCTGCTCAGTCTCGTTCGGCAAACCCTCGGCATCATTGCGTGGGAAACGGCTGGAATCTATGATCCGACCCATCGCTACCGCAGCCCCGACTGGGTCTACGGAGTGGAACTCGCGCACCTCCTCAGCCTCTTCGACGAAACTCCCGGTGTCCTGCGCGAAGTCTTCCGCGAACTCGGGCGACTTTCCTTTCGCAGCACCTACGACCGGATCTTTCTGTATCGTTGCGTTGCCCAGAATGCGAGCCCCCGACCGAAGCAATTCAGCCAGGCCAGTCTGCTCTCCTTGGCGACCCGGCGGGAGATCCGTGATCGTCTTCTCACCTTTCACAACGCCCATCTCGGAGACGGCTCCGGCCTTTCGAAGGAAGCCGAGGCAAAATGGCGCGTCGGTCTCGACGAACGCCTCGGCCTGTGAGCCGCAAGACCTCGCGGCAGTCGGGAATCCATCGTCAGACGTCGGAGATCACTCCCTCTGATTGACTCCCGAGAAAATCGGATGGGTGCCCCTCCCTAGTGTAGGGATCGCTAAATTCGTGCACACAATGTACTTTTTGCGTATTAAAAATCAGCTCGCTTCGCTCGATTCTTTTAAGAATCGCGGGCCTCTTTTCCACCTTCTGCGTTACTCGTCGGTCGCTGAGCTCGCTC
>CALDKL010000093.1 GCA_937898895.1 uncultured Verrucomicrobiae bacterium
TCGTCATCGAAAAGGGCATCGCCCGGTTTTCCGGCGACGTCCCCAACGAGGAAGTGGACGCCGTAGCCTATGCGGCCGTCCTCGTGAAGGATGCGGAAAAAGGATGGCTCATCGCCTCCAGCCGTGAACTGGCGGTGGAATCGCCCGCCGACGATCCCATCACTGCCCTGCCTTCTCTCGCCGGGGACTGGGTCATGCAGGGAGAACAGATGCAGATGGAGTTGTCACTCGCGTTCACCCCGTCGGGGCGCGCCCTCGTCGGCAGCGCTTTTGTCACCACTCCATCCGAAGGAACCATGGAGACCGAAATCCGGATTGGCTATGACCCCTCCATCTCCCAGGTCCGCTGGTGGACCTTTGACGATGTGGGAGGATTTGCCCAAGGGACCTGGCAGCCGATGGAGGACGGGGCGTGGCTGGTGCGCTCAAGCGGCGTCACTGCCGACGGAGAAACGAACAGCGCCACCCAAATCCTGAAGCTGGAGACCGAAGATGTCATTCAATGGAACTCCACCCTTCGTTTTCTCGACGGAAAAGCCCTGCCGGATTTGGAACTTCGCCTCGTCCGCCGTCCCCCCACTCCATCGGTGTCTCTCGAAGCGACAGCTCCGGATGCCCCGGCGCCAACGGGCGCCAAGTCTTCCTCCCCTCAATAAACATGAAACCTTCTTTCCTGAGAGCCTCCTTGCTTTCCTTGCTGGTTGTCGCGATCGGCTTTCCGGTGCCATTGGGTGTGTCCCTTGGCGCGGAACCTCGCCGAGGTGAGGACCGCAAGGGCACCCCACGTCAAAATCCCTCCCGGCCCGCGACGGCGCCTCCGCGCAACAACGCCGCCGCGAGAAATCCCCTGACAGGATCCAGCGTCAACGCGAATCGAAATCAAAACGCCGCCCGGCCCGCCAACCCTCCAAAGGCACGTCCAGCCAACCAACCCGCTGCCCGACCGACGAACCCTGCCGCAGGGAATCGGCCAAACCCCAACAGGACGGCAGCCAACCAAGGCAGGGCAACCGCACCAGGGGCAGCCATCAACCGTCCGGCCCCCAAAGGTCCGGGAAACAATCCCACCCCCAAACCCAAGCCCGATCAGCGACCGGCCCCCCGCCCTCCGGGAAACGCGGCAAACAGGGCCACGCCACGCCCCCAACCCAAACCGGCCTTTGTACCTGGCAAGGTCACCTATCCCGGACAGGTCACCCGACCTGCATCGGCTCGCAAAGCTCCCCAGACCAATCATCCGGCTCACCACGCGAATCGCCCCAAACCACGCACGCTCAACCAAACGATTGCGAACTCGAATGTGAATGCAAACAATCGCGTCACCAACAACCGCGTGACCAATGTCAACAATACCAACCAGGTCAACAGCAACAACCGGGTGACGAACATCAACAACAACTGGGGCAATCAGTGGACGAACAACCGCACCACCGTCTGGAACAACACCCAGGTGGTGAACAACCGGCCTGTCGTCGTCAATCAGAATTTCTCCCGCTCCGTCAACTATGCCTACCGCCCCGCTGCCTGGGGGGCGCGCCCGTGGTGGTCGAACTCCACCTATCACTCGTGGCATCATGGAAGCTGGAACTATGGTTGGAACCGGAACTGGCACAGCTATCATCACGCGTATCGGCCGGGCTACTATCGTCCGCCCGGGATGGGGTATCTCCCGGGTTACCACGGACACTACGATGATGATGACGACGATTTCGGCGAAGCCGCTGCCTGGGGGATCGCAGCCTGGTCGCTCGGCAGCCTCGCCTTCAACAGCGGCTACAACACCTATCGAAATCCCTACACGGCTCCACCAGTGCAGACACAGCGGACGGTGATCCATTACACGGCACCGATGTCCGTCGTCGCGGCGCAGGAAGAACCGGAACCGGAAGAGGTCGCCCTGACTTCGCAGGAGAAGTCTACAGCTGCGATCGAACGCGCCCGAGGACAATTCGGTGCAGCCGATTACCTTTCCGCGCTCCAGTCGACAGATGAGGCGATCTCCTTCGCTGCTTCCGACTCGGCTCTCCATGAGTTCCGCGCCCTTTGCCTCTTCGCCCTGGGACGATACGGAGACGCCGCCGGAGTGCTGAATCCGGTTCTCGCCTCCGGGCCGGGTTGGGACTGGTCGACGATGGCCTCCTTCTATCCGGACAGCGACACCTACACCACCCAGCTTCGGAAATTGGAATCTTACGTCGAGGCCAATCCAAACTCGGCAGATTCCCAGTTCCTGCTCGGGTATCACTACATGGTCGCCGGTTTCATCGATCAGGCCTATGGCATGTTCGACCGAGTCGTGAAGCTGCAACCTGCCGACACCGTGGCGGTGCAGCTCAGGAATCTCGCGGAGAGTTCGTCGCCGGAGGTGGCGGCGGCGGCCCCACCCTCGCCCGAAGCGCCCTCCACCGAAGCCGCGCCGGATCCCGGCGTAGTGGTCGAAGTGATCGAGCCCACCGATCTCGAGGGTGGCTGGAAAGCCGCCTCGGCGGATGGCAAGGCGATCACCCTGTCACTCGGGGCCGACGGAAAATTCTCGTGGAACTACGAAGGGGCCTCCGCTACGGTCCTCGCCGGAGATTGGTCGATCGATGAGGAAGGGCAGCTCGTTCTCGCGACCGACGATGTCCAGATGGTCGCCGATATTTCCCTCGAGGGGAACACCCTGAAATTCGTCCTCGACGGAGCTCCGGTCGGCGATCCGGGCCTCAGCTTCCAACGTCAGTAATCTTCGACCAAGGCGGGGCGACACAGGGTCGGGTGCCAAGCCTGACCCTGTCCGCTCTCAGGTGAGCCGTGCGAATCCGCTGTGTTTCACCGGACCTCCCACCCGGCTGGCGACATCCCCGTCCGCAATCGCCTCAGCCATCTCGGCGAAAACGCCATCGAGCGCATCGAGGTAAGCGGAGACATGCCCCTCTTCGTGCGCCAGCATCGGATTGAACCCGCCCGAGGCAAGGAAGCCGCGTCGCAGCATCTTCGCAGTCATCATTGTGAGCAACGCGGCTGCCTCGGGATGGTCAAATGCGAGCAGAGCCATCTCGGGACGACCTCCGACTTTCAGCGGCAGGCCGTGGGTTTCGCCGAGCGTGCGCCAGCCCTCCCGGACCAAACCTCCGATCTTCGCGAGGTGAGACGGCACATCGATCCGGCGCATCTTCCGCAGACAGGCCAGGGCGGCCGCCGGACCCACTCCCTCGGTCCAGAACGTACTGGATAGAAAGGAGCGCTGGGCCGCCTCCATCGTTCCCGCTTTCCCGATCACCGCAGCGATGGGAAAACCATTGCCGAGAGCCTTGGCAAAGACGGCAAGATCGGGCGTGACGCCATATCGCAAGTGCACCCCTCCCAAACAGAGCCGCCAGCCAATTGAGATTTCGTCAAAGAGGAGAGGAATCCCAAATCGGTCACAGCGTTCACGAATCCCCTCGAGGAAACCAGGCGCGGGATCGGTATACCGCGTTGGCTCCATCACGACGGCAGCGAGCGCATCGGCCTGGCGGGACAGGATCGCATCGAGCGCATCGAGGTCGTTGTAGGAGAATGTCAGGGTATGCCCCGCGAGTGCCGTCGGCACACCGACAGGGTCCAGACCGGGGAGAAGATGGCCATTCAGTCCCTCCCTGTCGGAGAGGTTTGCCGCGAGATACCAGTCGTGCCAGCCGTGGTATCCGCAGAGGGCCACCTTGTCGCGGCCAGTGGCGGCGCGGGCGATGCGCACGGCTGCGGCCATGGCTTCGCCGCCGCCTCGGGTAAATCGGACCTTTTCCGCCCAGGGATGAATCGCGAGCAGCTCCTGGGCCACCTCCACTTCATCATGGGTCTGCAAGGTGGACATGGCACCGAGGGAGACCCGGCGCATCACGGCGGCATTGACGTCAGGATCGGCATAACCCAAAATCGTGGAAAGAATCCCGCCCAGGCTCATGTCGATGAATCTGCGCCCGTCCAGGTCGATGATCTCGCATCCTCGGGCCTCGCGGTAGTAGGCGGGCCATTGCCCCGGTGCAAACATCTCGGGACGTTTGCTGAGGAGTTGCGTCCCGCCGGGGAGAATCGTTTTCGCGACTTGATAGGCAACTTGCCCGTCGGGAACGGGACGCGGCAGAGGGAGACCCAACTCGCGCCGTGCCCCGAGACAAAAAATTTCCTCCACATCGCTCGCGTCGAGATGGCGATTCTCACAGGCCTCCTTCAGGGCGAGCAGGGACTCGATCCCGAGCAGGGTCGGACGGGCGAAACGCGACTTCGCGAAATCGGCGCGGATTTCATCGAGCCAGAGAAAGCCGTCAGCGAGATTGACGCAGCGGCTCCGCATCTCCGTGACGCAGAAATCGGCCCCGTACCAGAGCCGGGTCGGGCCAAAGACTTCGAGGATCGCCTCGAACGCCGAGGCCTCGCACACGGCTGAGGCATCAAAGAACACGTTTCCCAATCCGCGCAGCGAAGCAACTCCCTCCATCGTATGCCGCCCGCAGAATCCCCGCGCCGCGTGCGCGAGGATGAGTTTGGCATTCGGATAACGAAGACAGTGCTCGCGGAGGTAACGCTGGTTTTCCGACTCCGCCATGGCCCGGGGCAAGACCATGTGCAGCAGGATGGAGAGTCCCCTCTGATCGGCGAGTTCCCAGGCCCATTCCGGAAGAAATTCGTCAGTCGGAGCAAACAAAGTGTCGGTTCGATCGGCAAAGAGATGATACACCTTGAATCCGACGAAACCGTCCTCGTCGATCTGGCGCTCCACCACCTCCGGATCTTGCCGTGGCGTCGCAATCATGAGT
The DNA here is from genome assembly GCA_937898895.1 of uncultured Verrucomicrobiae bacterium. GTDB lineage: Bacteria > Verrucomicrobiota > Verrucomicrobiia > Verrucomicrobiales > DEV007 > Arctic95D-9. The sequence continues at coordinate 4,779 of CALDKL010000093.1, forward strand.
CCGCGAGAGCCCGGATCGCCCCGCATTTCGTCGGCGAGATGCCGGTTGGCCTTTTCGACATCGAGGGCTCGAGTCGGAAAGGGAAAGAAAAGTCCTCCCGTCGGGCATCGTTCCGGCATCCAGAGGGAAAGGCGTTCGTCGTAGACCGCCCGATTCACGATTCCCGGTCCCTGCGCCGCGAGAGCGGGTGTGGGTTTGCCGAGATCGTCGACCCGCCAAAGATGGGCATGCGCATCGAAGGCATCGCGAGGCACAAAATCGGCGAGATGACGATGCCAGAGTTCAAGGTCGTATTCGGTGATCTCGGCCCAGACGTAGGGATTGATCTCGGGAGATGCGCTCATTCGGCGGAAACATAGAGGGCGTAGAGTTTCGCATTGCCCCTTTCGGGAAGGGTGACTTTCATCGCGAGTTTCCGTCCGGCGGGGATCGCCCCCTGGGGAAACTCGACCGCAGTCCTCGTTCCTGACAAACCCACCATCGCGGCACGATCTCCCGAG
>CALDKL010000094.1 GCA_937898895.1 uncultured Verrucomicrobiae bacterium
AGGGGGGTGGAAAATACGTGAACTCCCCCGAAACCGCCATCTTCGTCAAGAGCCGCACCTTCTTCGGACTCGACAAGAGCAAGCGGGCCATCCTCCAACAAAAGCGGGCCATCGTCTGCGAAGGCCAAATCGATCTGATCTCGCTGTTCGAATCGGGGATCGAAAATGTCGTCGCCCCGCTCGGCACCGCCTTCACGCAGGATCACGCACGCCTCCTGAGACGCCACACCGAGGAAGTCGTGCTCTGTTTCGACTCCGACACTGCCGGGCTCAATGCCGCCTCCAAGACCTTCCGCGTGCTCGCACCCAGCGGCATGCTGGTGCGCCTCGCCCTCCTGCCCCAGGGGGAAGACCCGGATTCCTTTCTCCGCAAGCACGGAGCCGAGGCCATGCGCGAACGGATCGAGACGGCTCCGGAGTTTTTTGATTTCCAAATCGATCGGCGCGGGAGCAAGCTCAACCAAGGCAGCCTCCGGGATCGACTTGCCTTCGCCCGAGAGCTTTCCGGCGACATCGCCCTGGTCGACGACAAGATGCTGCAGGATTCGCTCATCAGTCGGGTCACGATCCGCCTGGGTGTCGGGGAAAACGACGTCAGGAAATTGGTCCGCGATGCCTTGGCTGCCCAGGTGCGTCAGGAAAAAGCACAGCGGAAACGAGATCTGTCGCAACAACGCCGCAGCGCCGAAAGCGGAGCCGGACCGACCTCCCAATCCCCCGAGGTCGCGGAATCTCGCGAGACGGCCCCCTCCTTCGAAATCCAGAACCGTTCCATCCGTCTGCTCTGCCGGGGCATCCTGACCGAACCACTCATCCGGAAGAACGTCGCGACCGGCCCGCCCCCGTCCTACTTCCGCAACCTGCCCGAGAGCGAATTGCTCTCCTGGCTCTGGGAAGCAACATTCGAACCGGGCAATCCCGCCAGCATCAACGCCCTCATCGGGCGTCTCGCGGAAAACGAGCAACAAGCACTGCTGCGAATCCTCGCCGAGGAGTCTGCTGCCGTGACCGAGGATCTCGCCCGCGAATGCCTCGTCGCCCTCCGCCGTCAGAGCATCCAGCGCCAGATCGCGGTCACGAAAGCGCAAATGGGGGCACCGGGATTGCCGGAAATCGAGGTGACACGACTGGCCAAAGTCCTCCTTGACCTGCGAGGACTGCTAAACGAATGTTAGAGGCTTCCGGCGTCGCGGGGGCATTCGCTTCCCCCTCTCTCTCCCCCTCTTGTTTCGGAATATGGCCAAAGACAATGCCAACGGCGTCGCCAACGAGCATAGCAAGTCGACGGGGAAACGATCAACCAAAAAATCGGGAGAGTTTCTCGGCCCCGCGATCATGGCCCCGGCACGTCCCGCAGGAGAAGCTTCGCCTCTGGATGGCCCCGAGTTCCGCCCCATCATCCGGGATCTCATCCGCCTCGCCAAGGAGCAAGATTACCTGACCTTCGACGACATCAACGAAGCCCTGCCCGACACCGAGACGGACATCGAACTGCTCGAGGATCTCATCACGAGGCTTCGCACGATGAAGTTCCGAATCATCGATTCAGCCGAAGTCGACAACCTCAAGTCGGCACCAGCCGAGGAACCCGAGGAGGTGACGGATGAAGACGACGAGGATTCCGAAAAACCTCTTGTCTCGGAACGCGAAGGTCGCCTCGACATTCTCGATGACCCTGTGCGGATGTATCTCAAACAGATGGGGCAGGTTCCGCTGCTGAGCCGGGAGCAGGAAGTCACCATCTCCAAACGCATCGAAAAATCGGAAGCCGAAATCCGCAGGATTCTCTGTCGCTTCGGTTTTATCCCGGACGCCTATCTCGAACTGGCCTCGCGCCTCGAGCAGGGAGACGAGCGATTCGACCGCCTCATCCTCGACAAGAAGATCGAGAGCCGTCCGCGCTACTTGAAGAATCTCGAGAAGCTGCGCGAACAGGTGGCCTCCCTGCGGGATCGCCTCTCGCGCACCTACGCGGAACTGCGCGACCTGAAATCGGAAACGCCCTCTGCCGATCTCGTCGACTCCTGGGAAAAGGGCCACGGAGAGCTGTCCAAGGCATACGGCCGATTCTATTTCAAACAGCGTGTCACCGAGGACCTGGTCACTCATGTCGAAGCCTACGCGCTCCGATCCGTCGAGTTGGCCACCCGGATTTCCGAAGCGGCCGACCGCAAGGAAAAGGCGGAGGCAACCCGGGCAAAAACATCCTTTGAGCGGGAAGTGTGGATGTCCCAGGACGAATTCGACCGAGTCGCCAAAGGCCTCGTCGAACAAGTGAAGGAAGCCCGCCGCGCGAAGGATGAAATGGTGGAGGCGAACCTGCGGCTCGTGATTTCCATCGCCAAAAAGTACACCAATCGCGGGCTCTCCTTCCTCGATCTGATCCAGGAGGGCAACATCGGCTTGATGAAGGCGGTGGAGAAATTCGAATACCGCCGCGGATACAAGTTTTCGACCTACGCTACCTGGTGGATTCGTCAGGCCAGCACCCG
>CALDKL010000095.1 GCA_937898895.1 uncultured Verrucomicrobiae bacterium
ATTTCGAACCCTCGAAAGACCGCGTCGGCGACGAAACATTCTCCCTGCTCGACCGCTGGATCCTCGAGCAACTCCATCAGGTAGTCGTCGAATGCCGCGAGGCGTATGCGTCCTACGAATTTCGCAAGGTCTTCAACACACTCAACCAGTTCTGCGCCGTCGATCTCAGTGCCCTCTACGTGGACATCACGAAGGACCGCATGTACTGCGATGCGGCCAACTCTCCGCGACGACGCGCCACCCAGACGGCAATGCAGCGGGTCTTCGATGCACTCGTGAAATTGCTCGCCCCCATCCTCTCATTCACCGCCGACGAGGCCTGGGAATACGCGGGCAAGACAGCGTCGGTCCACCTCGAGGTCTTCCCTGAGCCCGAGTCCCTCTACACGAGCACAACCGCTTCGGACAAAATCGCCCAGCTTTCCCGACTCCGCGATCTCGCCCAGGTCGCGATCGATGCGGCGGTGAAAGCCGATGAGTTCAAAAAGCGCGAGTGTGCAGACGTCGTGTTTCATCTGCCCTTCACCGATCCGGCCCGCTCCGTGCTCGCCGAGGCCGCCGGAGACGCGCTCGAGTTTCTCATGGTGTCATCCTTCACCCTCGCCGAGTGCGAAGGGGAAGCCCGCGCCGCCGTCGCCGCCACCGGACACGACGAGTGTCCCCGCTGCCGCCGTTCTCTGCCGCTCGTCGCGAGTGGACTTTGTGATCGCTGTGCGGAAGTCGTTGACGCCCTCGAACCGACCGCATCCTGACGTGATGATCCGTTATCTCCTCCTCCTTACCCTCCCTCTCTTCGCCCTCGACCAGTGGACGAAATGGATGATCCTGCAACGATTCCCGAAGTACGGAGCGCCAGAGAACTTCCTTGAGGTCATTCCGGGCTTTTTCACGCTCGTGCGTGTCCACAACACGGGCATGGCCTTCGGCGTTCTGAATGGATTCGAGCACGCGAACTGGATGTTCGGGGCAATCGGGATCGCGGCCCTCGCCGGCATTACCCTGCTGTGGCGCAAGGGCGCTTTTCCTGACAAGATTTCCAAGACTGCGGCGGCCCTCCTCGTCAGCGGCATCCTCGGGAATTTCACCGACCGTCTTCTCCCCGGTCGCGGTTATGTCGTCGATTTTCTCGATTTCAAACTGCCCTTCTACCACCTCATTGACAGAAATTCGGGCGGACACTTTCCTTCCTTCAACATTGCCGACTCCTGTATCTGTGTGGCGGCTGGCCTGCTCCTTCTCACCGCCTTCCGCCAGCCTGCGGCATCGCGGAGAAAGAAGGCGGCCTGACTTGTCGCGCTCAGGATGAGTCCCCGAGGAATGGTCATCGTCGCAGGGGTGTTTGCCATCGCCTTCGGCTTGCTCGGACTCACGCGATGCGGATACCAAAGAATCGCGGAGAGACAATCGCGGGAGAAGGTGGAGAAGGCGGAAAAGGCAGTGCCGCGCGACCTTCCCGAATCCCGGCCCGTTTCAGGATTCGGGAAGTCTCCAGGGCCTCTCGCTCCCGACAGGCAGGCCGCTCAGTAATCCGCCCCGCGCAGACTCGCGACGACACCGGAAAGCCATTTCTCCATCTGGGAACCGAGGTCAGAGACGACCTCGGGATATTCCTTCGACAGGTCGTGCTCCTCGCGCGGATCGTTGGCGAGATTGTAGAGATTCCAACGAACCATTTCTCCGTCCGTCGCGGAGATGCGGTGGAGCTTCCAGTCGCCCGAGATCCAGGCGGCGTGACCGGCATAAACGTCGGCGGGAAACCCCAGTTTCGGAATTTTCTCCACTCGACGAGTGACTCGCTCGATCTTGTTGTCGCTCCAATCCTCGATCGTGGGCAGGATCTTATTGATGCCCGCCGGATTGGTGAAGTGGCCGGGTATTCCCGCATTCCAAAAGCCGAGCCCGGATGGACGCACCTGCATCTCTCCCCGGAGGAGAGGGACGAGACTCATGCCATCGAGAATGCGGGGCGGAGCGGATATGCCCGCGATCTCAAGCACGGTCGGAAAGATATCGGAAGTGACACAACGCACCGGCGAGACAACGGGCTTCGGAATGCCTGCGGGCCATTCGATGAAGGCGGGGACCCGCAAACCGCCCTCGTAGAGCACGTGTTTGCCACCGCGCGCCTCGCCGACTTCACCCACGGGCATGGCCCCGTTGTCACTGCAAAACCAGACCAGCGTTTGATCCCGGATTCCGAGTTCGGCGAGGACGTTGCGGATGCGTCCGAAGGCGCGATCCAGGGCGGTGATTTCGCCGAGATATTCGCGCTCCTTCTTTGATTTGCCCGCGTAGAGGGCCGCATCCTCGGGCAGAGCCTTGTGGGGATAGTGTGGGGAACCAAACCAGATCGTGGCGAAAAAGGGCACTGGCCCACCTGCCTGCTCCCGGATCCACCCGAGGGCAAGGTCGGCGGTGACGGCATTTCCCTCGCCTTCAAACCGGATGGGCTTGCCCTGATCGCTCATCTCAGGGTTGAAGTCGTAAAAGTTATCCGCACTGATCCAGCGGTCGAATCCATTCGCACCTGGGTTGACGGGACTGTCGGCCCGGATCGATCCGAGATGCCATTTTCCGAAATGACCCGTGGCGTAGCCGGACTGTTTGAGGACTTCCGCGAGCGTCGTTTCCTGGGGTCGAATCGAGCGGCCCCAACTGAAAACGCCCATTCGATTCGGATGGCGTCCCGTGAGCACACTGGCCCGGGTTGGGGAGCAGGAGGGAGCCGCCGCATAAAAACGATCTAGGCGCAGACCCGAAGCCGCCGCCGCATCGAGATTCGGCGTGCGGAGAACGGGATGGCCGTTGTATCCCACGTCACCCCAGCCCTGATCGTCAGACATCACCAGGACGATGTTCGGGCGCGGCGGAGGGGTGGCTTTCTTCGGTCCTTTTCCCTTCTCCAATGCGGCAGAATGGGCCGCAGCGAACAGAACAGACAGCGAGAGAGAGGTGAACAGACCGATCCGCATGGATACGAAGAAAGGAGAGTCCGTGTTTTCCGTAACGGACGGGGAATGAAAAGGTCTGACGAAAACTCAGAGGGCGCAACCAAAAGGTGATTTGGTGCCGTTTGGTACCCGTTTCGCCGTCGCCCCACTGAGGAAGTTGGTGTTGCGCAGGCATGGCCGCGAGGTTATGCCCGCAGGCTCAGCCCTTTCGCGGCGGACTTCGTTATCCCTCGCGACGAAAGGGATCCTCCGCCCGATGGGTTCACAGGTCTACGTTCGCCCCACCCAGGAGACTGGCATGCGCGGGGTGGCAGGTGAAGAGGAGGATCTGTTTTTCCTCACTGAGACGCCGGAGGAGTTCCCCGGCGGTCTCCTGCCGGACGGGATCGAGATCGACGAGGGGATCGTCGAGGAGGAGAAACCCTTCCTTTCCCTCGAGAAACCATCGGGCCATGGCCAGCCGCACGGCCAGCCCGAGACAGGCGCGTGTCCCGGCAGAGAGCACGGCAAAGGGGATTCCCGGTCCGCTCGCCCGCAACGCGGTGCCTTCTTCTGGCGAGAGGCTGCGATACTGGTCAGCGGTGAGTGATCCGAGAAGGGCGGAGAGGTGTTCCCGCCACGGTGCGAGCGTGTCGGTATCGAGTTCGCTCCGCAGGGCATCAAAGTCCGCAGCGATGCGCTCGAGGATCTCCCCTTCGCGGGTGGCGCGGGAAAAGGCGGCATCGGCGAGGGCGAGCCGTTCGCTCGCTTCGGCTGGCTCGAAGTCGGGCTCGTGCCGGGAGAGTTCGGATTTCTCGACCTGGAGGCGATGCTGTTCCTGACGCTGCCGCTCGAGGGTTTCCTTCCGCGCCCGGAACTCAGCGAGAAAGGTCGCCGCATCCGGGGTGCTTTCGGGGAGAGGAAGTAGGGACTCCAGCTCGTGCCGCACCGCCTTGTGTTCGGAGCGAAGGTCGGCAAGGTGATCGAGGAGCGCGTCGGGGGAACCCAGGTCGGTTTCCCACACGGCGATTTTTCTGCGGCGCTCGGCGGCCTCGCGCAGGGCGGCGGCACGTTCCGCCTCGCAGCGGGCGTGCTCTGCGGTGAGTTCGGCAAGGGGGCGGGGCGGAGCTTCGGCCGAACCGGCAATGCGGGTGATTTCCTCCTCCAGATCCGCCATCGTGCGCGAACCGAGCAGGTCGGCAAGCTGGCCCTCGAGGAGGGAGAGCCGCTGCATCGCCTCACGCCGTCGGGCAAGCCGCTGACGCGCCGCTTCGAGGTGGGGAACTCCGAGAGAGGCAAGACGGTCAGCCACCTCATCCGACAGGGTTCGGTGCTTCCCTTCCTCCGCTGCCACGTCGATCTCTCCCGAAGAAACCTCGACCTCCCAGGCACCGGATGCCTCGCGCACGAGGACGCGGCCACCACCTTCAAATGTCAATCCACATCCCGCCTCCATCTCGCGGATCTCGGACGGACTCACGCCCGAGCGAGTCTCGAGGTTTGTCGGGCGATCCACGGCGACCCGCACTCGCAGCGAGGCCGCGTCGAGCCGATTGCGGATGCGGTCGCGTTCCCTCTCGAGCTTCTCGATTGCGGCGACGGCTTCCGCGTCGATCACCCCGATGGCCTCGCATTCGCTCCGTGCGGCAACTGCGGAATTGGATCGGCGCGTTGCCTCCTCGAGAATCTGCCTCGACTTCGCCGCTGCCTCCCATACCCGGGCCCGGGCAAGTTGTTCGCCTAACATACCCACCTTTTTGCCCAGCTCGGATGCAAGCGATTCTTTGGCGGCCGCTTCGCTTGCGAGGACGGGCCATTCCTGCGAAATCTCCTTCAGCCCCTTTCCCTTTGCCTCGACCTGGGCGAGTTTGGCATCGAGAATGGCACGTCTCTGGGTGTCGCGGTCGACCGCCTCGTGACGGGCCACCCACTCCGCGAGTTCTTCATTGGCCGCCACCGCGCGAGTGAAGGCCTCATTCAGTTCATCGAGGCGTCGGTAGTAATGATCGGCCACCTCGAGAGTACGGCGGGCGATCTCGCGCTCGTACCATGCATTTACAATCGCCCCGGCCCCTCGCGCCCATCGTTGCTCGAGGCCGCGGTTGCCTTCGGGGCGACGCAGGACGGCATCCCACCGCCCGAAGACCGCCGACCGCCGCGATTCAATTCGCTCGGCGAGTCGCTCCAGGGAAACGCCGTCCGTTTCAAAGACGGACCGACGAAGTCGCTCATTCAAATCCCGCAGATCCCCCTCGGCCTCGAGATGATCGAGACGATCCCCGATTTCGCCCTGGGCGGAGAACAGCACCCGTTCCCAGGTGCCGCGCGACAGCCCGAGGATCGAGGCGAGAGCCTCCTCCACTGCCGTCGGATCGGAGATCACCCCTCCGTCGGGACGCTTCAATTCGGAGGCAGGTTGTCCGCCACCCCAGCGTTTGTCCAGCTTCCAAACCGCTCCGGCGATTTCGAACTCGAGGGAAATCCGGATCGTGTCCCCGCCCCCGAGCGGCAGATGGGGGGTCACCTCGATGAGGCTCTCGCGTTTGCCCAGCCTGGTCGGAACGAAGAGGATCTGGCGCAGGGCGCGGCGCAGCGTCGACTTGCCCGCCTCGTTCGGGCCGAGCACGACATTGAGTCCCGGAACGAAGGTCACGGTTCGATCCGCCGCCCCCGCGAAAGGGTGAAGATGGAGCCGACGCAGGATCATGCCCTGGCCTCCTTCACCAGATCCCACGCCAGTTGCAGGGCCTCCGCATCCCCATCCTCCCCGGCGAGACCCGAGAGGAGACGGTGGGGAAAGGACCGGATCGTGAATTCGCGTCCGATATCTGCCTCGGTGATTTCGCGAAGCAGGTCCGAGGTGTCGGTCTCGAGATACAGGACGGACTGCTCCCACTCGGCGAGCCACTCGCCCCGCGTCTCGAAGAGTGCGCCGGGGATTCGACCAGTGAGGGAGAGCTTCACGAGGTCGCGCGAGGGATCGTAGGAAGCCATCTGTGCGCGGAGTTCCTCGAGCGAAGCTTCTCCGGACAAGGTTTTTGTCAGGGTGTGAAAACGATGGTGTCCGGTGCGGATCGATTCACCGGTCAGCGAGCCGTCGTCCGCGAGGTCGAGAAGCCAGGCATACCCGCCATGGCGACAGTCGAATCCATCGGGCTCCGGAGTCGCCGGAAACAGAATACGATCACCCTCGATCCGATCCCGATCCGGGAACCGGACGTGAGTATGGCCGAGCAGCCAGAGGTCCATTCCCGTCGTCTCGAGATCCCGGCGGGTCATCGGGAAATAGTCACCGCCAAAGTCCGGCGAGAGTCCTTCGAGGCTGCCGTGGGCGACTCCGACCCGCCGCACCTCCGGGGGTAGGGCGAGGGTTGCCAGCGCCTCCGCCACCCAGCTGATCGCTGGCGTTTTGGAATGCCTCGCCTGGCAGACTCCGGGAAAGAGAACGAGGGGCACGCCCTGTTCGCGCAAGTCACACGGGGTTTCGTGACCGAGGAGATGATGCCGTTCGCCGAGGGCGTCGGCGAATTCGGGCCAGAGCGGATCGCCCTCCTGTGCGTAGTCGTGATTTCCCGGCAAGACCACGACGATTCCTTCGAAGCGGGCGAGGGCCTCTGCCGTCTCCCGGATGAGATACCTCGGGATCCGCAGATTGTCGAACAGATCGCCCGCGATGACAAAGAGATGGCATTCTCGTTCCATCGCAAGGGCGACCATCTCGCGGAGACATTCGAGGCGGCGGGCGACGAGCCGATCACGAAGGTCGGGCGAATAGCCGCTGCGGGTGAATCGGAGTCCGAGATGAAGATCGGCGGTGTGGAACAGGCGGGTCATGCCGGATTTCAGGGTAGCGGGGAGGAAGGAGGACGCAAGTCGCATTCCTTTCCCCGTCACCGGGTCCGCGCGACTTGATCGCAGGGCATGACGGGTCCATCGTCGCTTCGATTCATGAAGTCGCCGTCCCTTCTCCTTTCCGCCGTCCTTTTCACCGCTTCCCTTGTCTCTTCCGCCGAGCCTCCCAAGGCAGTTCCCCTGTGGCCCGGCGGAGCACCCGGCTCCGAGGCCCGCAAGGACGAACCCGAGAAGATCGAGGGGTCGAACATCACCAATGTACACCATCCTTCAATCACTCCCTACCTGCCCGACCCTGACAAAGCCACCGGAACATCCGTGATCGTTTGTCCGGGCGGAGGTCACGCAAAGCTCTGTGTCGGTCACGAAGGATACGCCCTCTGCGAATGGTTCCGCGACCAGGGCATCGCCGCTTTTCTTCTGAAATATCGGCTCTGCCGCGAGCAAGGCTCGACCTACACCCTGGAGGGGCACGCCATGGATGACACCCGACGCGCCATCCGCACGGTGCGGAGCCGGGCGGGGGAATGGGGCATCCGACCCGACCGCGTCGGCATCCTTGGCTTTTCGGCGGGCGGAGAACTCGCCGCCTACGCCGCGATGAAGCCGATGGCGGGCGATCCGGCGGCAGCGGACCCCATCGATCGCCTCGACAGTCGTCCCGACTTCCACGGGCTCATTTACCCAGGGAAATCGGCCACCTTCACCGCCGTCCCCGGAATGTCTCCTGTCTTTCTTGCCTGCGGCTATGGCGACCGACCCGACATCGCCGAAGGCTTGGCTGAGGTCTACCTGAAATACAAAAAGGCGGGCGTGAAGGCCGAGTTGCATATCTACGCAAACGCCGCTCACGGCTTCGGTTATCGGCCGGGCACGAGCACGGCCGCCGGGCGATGGGTCGACCGCTTCCGCGAATGGCTCGCCGAGAGCGGATTGTTGTGAGTTTGTCAGGAACAGCCGATCAGGGGGCGAGGCGATCGATTTTCCAGACGGCTCCTTCCCGTCGGTATTCGAAGCGGTCGTGGATGCGGTCCTTCCCCCCCTGCCAGAATTCGAAGCGGCTCGGCGCGACGCGGTAGCCTCCCCAGAAATCGGGACAGGGAATCTCGCCCTCGGCGAACTTCCGCTTCATTTCCTCGAGCTTCGCGAGGAGAAGCGACTTTGAGGAGACAACGTGGCTTTGGTTCGAGACCCAGGCCCCGAGTCGGTGCCCGACGGGACGCGAGAGGAAATACTTCACCGTTTCGGTGCGGCTGATGACTTCCGCAGTCCCCTGGATCTTCACCTGTCGCTCCAGCGGGAGCCACGGAAAGAGCAAGGCAACGCGAGGGTTCGCCGCGATCTCACGGGCCTTGCGGCTTTCGTGGTTTGTGAAAAAAACAAAGCCCCGCTCGTCGTAGGCTTTCAGCAGAACCGTGCGCGAACTCGGCTGGCCCTCCGCATCGACCGTCGAGAGGGTCATGGCATTTGCCTCGATGACCTCGGGCGACTCCGTCGCTTCGAGAAACCAGATTCGAAACTGAGTCACGGGATCCGGATCGAGATGGTCGCGGGTGAGTGAACCTCGCTCGTAGCTACGACGCTGGGCGGAGGGATCGGGTGGAATTTCGGACATGGCGAACGACGGCGGTGACCAGCGGGAGGGAACCTACACCCAACCTGCGGCCACCCGCAAGAGGTGCGAGTGCCCCGTCGATCACAAGTCCGCACTCGACATCCGGCCCCTTCGTGCCCCATAGTCGCCCACCGCGTCTCCTCCGCCCCTTCCCTTTCATGGACGAATCCGTCTCCCGCAGGAACCGACTTTTCGGACTCGACGTCGCGCGAGCCTTCGCCATCTCGCTCGTCGTCCTGGCGCATGCACACCAGGGATCGATGGAAATCGGGATCTACGGCGTCGAACTCTTTTTCGCCCTGAGCGGCTTTCTCATCGGCGGGATCCTGCACCGCTGCGTGCCTGCCGAGGGCACCTGGTCCTTTGCCGGAGTCGTAAATTTCTGGCGGCGGCGCTGGTGGAGGACTCTGCCGGCGTACTACCTCTTTCTCCTCCTCGCGATCCTCTTCCATCTCTCGCGAGGGGAAGTCCCGGAAAGGGGATGGAGCGGCGTGTTGCCCTATTTTCTGTTTGTCCCGAATCTGATGTCGCCAAACGAAGTCTTTTTCGACGTCTCCTGGTCCCTCTGCGTCGAAGAGGCCTTCTACTTGTTGTTTCCGCTGGGCCTGCTCGTCGTAAACCGCGCAACGAGACGCCGGGATCGCTCGTTCTGGATTGTCCTGGCATCGGTGGTTTTGTTGTCCTTTCTTCTGCGTGAAGTGGCCTTTGCGCAGTGGCCTGCGGCACAGAGCCGGGTGATGACCCTGCCGCGCCTCGACGCGATTGCCTACGGCGTCGCGATGGCTTTGTGGACCCGTACGCGCACCTTTCCGGATCGGCATCGCAGCGGGCTCGCGGTGGCGGGAGGGCTCGTCGTGGCTGCGTCGGTGGCGGCCCATCTCCTCTCCCGACCCCTCGCAGAGGCAACTGGATTCTTCCGCTTTTCCCTGATGGCGATGCCTTTCGGTTTCAGCCTCTGCATGCCCCTGTTCGCCTCGTGGAGTTCGTTGCCGATCCGATGGGAATGGATCCGCAGTCCGGTCACGGCGATCAGCCTGTGGTCGTACTCGATCTATCTTTGCCACCATATGATTCTCCTCGGGGTGCTGCCGTGGTTTGGTGAAGATCGGGAATCGTTGACGGAAAAACTCCTGAGCAAGGGAGTCGGACTGGTGCTCGTCCTGCTCGTCTCGGCCCTGGTCTACCGCTGTTACGAATCGCCTCTGACGCGGAGGCGTCCGCCCGAACTCGATCGCGATGGAGCCTCGAGAGCCCCCGCCGATTCTCCAAACGCCTGACCCGCATTTCTCATACCCCTTCTGCTGCGACTGGCTGCGGCCCGTCCCC
>CALDKL010000096.1 GCA_937898895.1 uncultured Verrucomicrobiae bacterium
TTTTTACAACGTAAAAAGTACATTTTGTGCACGAATTTAGCGATCACTACACTAGCCCCTCTATGGACGACGAGACTGCGGCAAAGTTTGTGCTCCTCGATTTCGAGCTGGTCTCCCTCATCGCAGTCGTCGTGGGGGTGCTCGCCTACGCCATTGTCCGTCGACTGCGGCGAGATCCCTTTGCCGAGCGCGATGGTCGCGAGCCCGATTACGACGGGTTCGACCTCTTGCTCGCCTTGTTTCCGGCGATGTTGTTCCTCATCAATCCCATCGCCGAGGCGGTCGTGGCGAACAAGGCCGCTGCGGAAGCTGCTGCGGAAACAACCGAGCCGGATCTGATCACCCTCTTGATGAACCTCGGCTACTTCACTTTCGTCGGAGTGATGACCTACGGTCTCATCGAATGGGTGAGAAATCGGCGTGTCTCCGATCTCTTCGGGCTGCGAAGCCTGCCCCTGGCCAACATCATCGTCATCTCGATCCTGGGAGGCATTTTTTCACTGCTTCTGTGCGCTTGGGCCGTCGGCGATTTTGCGAATCGCTGGCTCGAGGGGATCTTCGGAGATCTCGACCTGCAGGAACCGGTGAAGATGCTGCGCGACTCCGAATCCACCCCGCACTTTGTCCTGTCCATCGGATTGGCCTGTGTCGCCGCACCCCTCGTCGAGGAACTGCTCTTCCGCGGTTATCTCTACGGCACACTGCGCCGACTCACTCATCCCGTCTTTGCCGCCGTCGCAGTGGGGGCTCTCTTCGCGGTCGTGCATGGCAATTTGCCCGCCCTGCTGCCGCTCTGGGTTTTCTCCATCCTCCTCAGTCTCGCCTATGAGTTCACACGCTGCCTCTGGGTACCGGTGGGGATTCACATCTTTTTCAACGCCGCGAACATCGTCTTGATGCTGATACCCGCTCCGGGTGACTCGTAGCGCAATGGACAGGAACGATCAGTGCGATGAAACGGTCGCGAGCCTCGGCGAGGAAGCTCTCGTGGCGAGGCTGGTCGCCGGCCTTCCCGCCGGGGCCGGTCTCGTGGTCGGAGCCGGAGACGATTGCGCCGTGGTGGAATCCGGCAACGGCGAATGGCTCCTTCTCAAGACCGACAGCCTCGTTGAGAGCATCCATTTTCTTCCCGGAACCGACCCGGTGCAGGTCGGACGCAAGGCGATGAATCGCGCCCTCAGTGACATCGCCGCGATGGGTGGATGGCCCGCCCACGCCCTCGTCAGTCTCGCGGTGGAATCGGACCGCTCGCTCTCCGAAGTGGAGGGATGGTACACGGGCCTGATCGAAGCGGCGACGGCCTTTGACTGTGGCATCGCGGGGGGCGAAACGACCCGCCTGCCCTTTCCCGGGGCGGTGCTCACCCTCTCCATGACGGGCACCGTGGCTCCGACGGAATGCGTCTTCCGGTCGGGAGCCTCGCCCGGCGATCTCATCGTCGTCACCGGATTGCTTGGCGGTTCGTTTGCGAGCGGACGCCACCTCACCTTCACCCCTCGCCTGCGCGAGGCGCGTTGGCTCGCGACCCATCACAAGCCGACGGCGATGATGGACCTCAGCGACGGACTGGGCTCGGATCTGCCGCGACTGGCGGCGGCGAGTGCGGCGGGATACAGGGTCGAGTCTGCAACGCTACCCTGTCATGTCGGCACCTCCTGCGAAGCCGCCATCGGCGATGGGGAGGACTACGAACTGCTCTTCACGATCACGCCGGAAAGGATCGCAGGGTTGCTGGCAGACTGGAGCAACGTCTTTCCCGAGACCCCGCTGACGGTGATCGGCGAAATCACGGCGCAGGATTCGAGTCCGCTGTCGCGCGGTTGGGAACATTACCGGGAACGATGAGCGAAACCTTTCGAGCGAACTCCGAGGAGGAAATGATCGAAGCGGGTCGGCGCTTTGCCGAAGCCTTGGGTAGCGGTGCCGTGATCGGACTCGACGGCGATCTCGGCGCGGGAAAAACCCATTTCTGCAAAGGACTCGTCGCAGGGCTGGGTTCCGGAGATCTGGTGACGAGTCCGACCTTTGCCCTTGTCCACGAATACCGGGGCGGGCGTCTCCCCGTGTTTCATTTCGACTGGTACCGGCTCGAGACCGCAGCGGAGCTGGACCAGATCGGTTGGGATGAGTACCTCGACGAAAATGGAGTGATCCTCGTGGAATGGGCCGGAAAATTCCCCGGATTTCTGCCGCCGACATCTCTCCGACTTCGCTTCTCCATTGAACCCCACGGAAGTCGCCTCGTCGCCGTCCTGCCGCCATGATACTCGCCCTCGAAACCTCGACGCGTCGAGCTTCGCTCGCCCTCCTCGACCTGGATTCAGGCGCGGTGACGGACGAACGTGTTTTTACGAGCGACCGCGCCCACAACGCCGCGATTTTCGCACCGCTCGCGAGTCTGCTCGAGGGCCGTCGCGATCCACTCAGCGGGATCGTCGTGGGACTCGGCCCGGGATCCTACGGAGGCGTGAGGGTGGGATTGGCCGTGGCCAACGGGCTCGCCGTCGCCCTCGGGGTGCCTGTCCTCGGCGGAAGCTCGCTCGAGGCCTGGGAGGTCGCACCGGTTTGCCACGTCATCGTCGGAGATGCCCGCCGAGGCAGTTGTTTTGTCGCGTCGATCCGGGATCGGAGGCTCCAGAGCGGACCTGACCTGGTCGATGCGGGCGAACTCGCGACACACCTCGAACGACTCGCGGACGAGGGATTCACCGCGTTCAGTGCGGATGAAACAATCGTGTCCGCACATCCCCGCGTGACCCTGGCGCATCCTTCTGCGGCACGCCTCGCCCAGCGCCACCGGAATGCGGATTTTGGCAGGGACGCAGACGGCCCGCTCGAGCCCGTCTACCTGCGGGCACCTTACATCACCGAACCAAAGACGAAGTCGTGAAATCGTCGCTCGGCAAGCCTGCCTATCCCATCACCTTTTTCACGAAACAGGCTTTCAAGCCGATCG
>CALDKL010000097.1 GCA_937898895.1 uncultured Verrucomicrobiae bacterium
GTCGGCAAAGGGCGTGGCATGATCATAGGTGCCGTCGTGGTGGCGGTCTTCGAGAACGCGGATGCGGCCTCCGCTGGCATCCTTGTTGTCGAGTCCCAGCGGGTAATCGGCCATCTCGACGACCCAGAGGCGACCTTTCGGATCCCAATCGAAGGCGACGGGATCGAAGACGAGTGGTTCGGCGGCGACGATTTTTGCCGAGAATCCCTCGGGCAGATGGAGGGCTTTCAGGCTTGCTTCGGGCGAGAGCGGCGCGGAGTCGGGACGCGGGGCAGGCGAGGTGCGGGCGGCTGCCGCAAAGTGGGCGGCGACTTGTGCGGCGGTGAGGGCGTGCGAATACACCGCGACTTCGTCGAGTTTGCCCTCGAGCCCAAAGAGCCGATCACTGCGCCCGCCAAAGAAGACGTCTGCGGTGCCTTCGGGCAGGGTCCGTTTGACATGGGCTTCGATCTCCTTTCGTCCATCGAGCCAGACGGTGAGGAGGTCTTCGGCGCGCACGAGGACGACGTGATGCCAATCGCGGAAGGCGAGCCGGGTCTTGCCGGGAATGATCTGACCGACTTCGTTTCCCGTGTAGAAAAAGAGGCGTCCCGCAGGCACGTCGTGGTGATTGCCGCCGATACCGAGGTGTTCTCCGAGGGCGGAGAGGTCGCCGTCGCGTCCGCGCGAGAAAAGGTAGGCGGTGACAGGTCGGGCATCGTCGGGAAGCCCATTCCAGAACCACAGTTCGACGCTGTAGGTGTTTCCGAGACCGGGCATCGACGTGCGCAGGCGACCTCCCGCGAGGTGGATGGATCGATTGATGTCGCCGGTGGTGAAGGGATTGTCTTTTTCCGGATTGGCTGAAATCGCGCCGCCCGCTTTCTGCACTCCGGGCAGGCCGAGAGCAATGCCATGCTCCCGGGATGCGGGCGTTTTTCCGGTGACTTCGCGGGGCACGGAACCGGCGAGATCGTTGAGCGGCCAATAGGCGGCGGGCTGATCGGCGAGGACGGCGCGGCGGTAGGCGCTGTCGCCGTCGGAGAGGGGACGACGCGATTTTCCGGCGACGGATTCGAGCAATGTCAGGGCGCACTCGGCGATCTTTGGTTCAGCGGTCTCCTCGAGTCCGGCGGTGCGGGCGGGCCAGGTGGTGTAGCCGCCGAGCCGATGCTGTTCGGGAGGGGGGATGTAGCCTTCGGCCCCGTTGGCGAGTTCGATGTTGAAGGTCGCGGGAAGCGGGCTCTGCAGTTTCAGTTTCAAGCCGGTGATTCCGTAGACCTCGTTGGGCAGGGCGGTGATGCCAAGGTCGCCGATGCGCAGGGCCTGGAGGACGAGTTCCGTCTTCGGATTCGCGTGGATCCAGGCGGCCTGTTCGGCATAGACTTCCTCTTTGTCTTTCGGCGCGGCGTCGCCGCGGGCGGCGTTGATCGGCGCAGCCCAGGCGAGGCGTTCCGGAGAGGGAAGGCGTCGGCTGAGTTCCAGCTTTGCTTCCGCCATCGCGAGTGGCAGGTCCGATTGGTATCGGATCGAGGCGCGGGCCTTCATCGCGAGATCGGCGAGGCTTTTCGCATACTTTGTCCGGGTCAGGGCGGGATCTTTCGGGCGGCTGTAGTCCATCCAGTGGAGATCGCCGCTGGTGCCCTGGGAGACGATGGCGACGGTCCCCGATCCTGCGGCCTGCTCGAGAAATCCGGCCATTTCCCCGAAATAGTCCGCCGAGAAACCCGGCCCTGCGCCAAAGTAGTGCATCGAGAAATTCGTCATGACGGCGAGCGGTTTGTCGTTGTCGGCGCGGACGACACTGAGTACGGAGAGTTGCGGGTCGGTTGGTCCCGAGGGGCCGACCACATCGGGGCTCTCGTAGCCGGGATGCATCATCGCCCGCACGGAGACTCCGCCGAAAGGATCGGTTTGCATTTTGTCAGGACGCCGGATCCAGCGACGGCAGTTCGTGAATTCGTGCGCGTCGACCTGCGCCCAGCCGACTTTGGCCGGAACGAGGGCGGCATGGGCT
>CALDKL010000098.1 GCA_937898895.1 uncultured Verrucomicrobiae bacterium
ACCGTCCCCGACGCTGCCCTCGATGCTCTCCATCGGGGCCATCTGTGGCAGCGAGACGAAACCGCCCGCAGGAATCGTGCCGAGTCCGTACTGCACGCCGTTGTAGGTCTTTTTCCAGATCGGTTTCCCGAACCAGATCTGGAATCGATCAATGTAGAGCCCCCGCCAGCGCCCGGCGAGGAAGTGGCCCCATTCGTGTACCACGATCATGATGTTGAACATCATCACCACGAGCAGGAGAACACCAAAAAAGCGGAGGATGGAGAAAAGTACGTCCATGGAGGAGTAAACAGTGAAGGAGAAAACGGAAACGATGGGGATCGGTTGGCGGAAAACAAAGAGCGCGAATATATCACCTCCTCGCGCCAGGGGCAAAGTCTAGAAAATACGATTTTTACACGGGATGGTTCTTGCCTTTCGCTCCATCGCAGCGCAGAAATCAGAGAATGCGAGCCGTCCTCCAGCGTGTCAGGGAAGCCTCCGTCCGGGTCAACGGTCGGATCGTGGGTGAGAGCGGGCCGGGGTTTTTGATTCTGTTAGGAATCGAGGAAGGGGATGGTGAGGGCGATCTGGCATGGCTCGTCGGCAAGATCCTGCCTATGCGTGTTTTCGAGGACGAAGCGGGCAAGATGAATCGCTCGATCCTCGAGACCGGAGGCGGAATTCTCGTGGTGAGCCAATTCACCCTGCATGCGAGGACCCGGAAAGGCACGCGACCCAGTTTCGACCGGGCGGCCCGTCCCGTGACGGCGATCCCTCTCTACGAACGATTCATCGCGGACCTCTCCGACGGGCTCGGAAAACCGGTCGCCACCGGAGAATTTGGGGCCATGATGCAGGTGGCGCTCGTCAACGACGGCCCCGTCACGATTTTGCTCGATTCGCGGGTACGGGAGTGAGCACTCACTTGGCCACTCCGCCAAAGAGGATACAGATCGGGGCGGGTACCTGGATGATGGCTCCGCGCTGGTAGGTCAGTTTGCCCGTATCCGGAGCCACCGCGTGGACGGCGACCGTGTGCGAATCGGCTCCGGCGGTGAGAAGCCAATTGCCGGTGGGGTCGAGATTGATGTTGCGGGGAAAGGCACCCCGCACCGGTTGCACCTGGATCACCTCCAGGTCGGCACCGCCCTCCTTCACCCGATACACGGTGACCGAATCATGGCCGCGGTTCGAGGCGTAGACGAAGGATCCCGAGGGGTGAAGGACGATCTCTGCTGCGGCATTGAAGCTCTCGGCGTCTTTCGCATCCTCACTCAGGGTCGGGACCGTAGCGAGACGCGTCGCGGTTCCCGCACTTCCGTCCCAGGCGAATACCGTCGTGGAAAGACTGAGTTCGTTGAGCAGATAGAGGTGTTTCCCGTCTTTCGAAAACTTGAAGTGGCGCGGTCCGCCGCCGGGGACGGAGGCAGCAAAGCCATGTTTTGTGATGGCGGGTTTGTCAGGGTCGATCCGGTAGATCACGATTCCGTCGAGTCCGAGATCGGGCACGAGGGCAAACTTCCCGTCCGGTGAGAAGCCGCAATAATGCGGGTGTGGAGAATCCTGCCTCCCTTGGACTACGGCGGATCCTCCCTCATGCTCGGTGACAGTGGCCACACCGGGTTTTCCTTCGCCATCCAGAGGAAGGAGCGAGGTCGAGCCTCCGCCGTATTGCGCAGTGAGGAGGAATTTCCCCGAGGGATGCACCGCCACGTGTGCCGCCCCTCCGTCCCCGGTGGGCTCGAAGTGGAAACATTCCAAAGTCCCGTCTTCGCCGATGCGGTAGGCGGCAACTCCCCCGACATTGTCTTTGGTGGCTGCCGCGTAGAGCCTCGTGCCGTCCGGGGAAAGGGCGAGGAAACCGGGCGAGCCGATTTCGTGAGCCAGTTTCGCTGGCGAGAGAGTGCCTTTCTCCGTGTTGAAGACCGCGTGATAGATTCCCTTCGCTCCAGGGCCCCCCGTCCCGAAATACACATGTCGGTGCTCGGCATGTACGGAGATTGAAATGCCAAGG
>CALDKL010000099.1 GCA_937898895.1 uncultured Verrucomicrobiae bacterium
TGAGGTATTTGGAGAGCGAGACGGCGAGGAAGGCCCATCCGAGATTGGTGAAGAATTGCGCCCCCGAGTTCATCCAGAGGCTGCGGTGGGTGAGGGCCAGTCGCCAGGGGAAGGCATAGGTCTTTTGTTGCGGCGAACTCATCTCGGAGGGCCGCCCCGCCTCGAGCAGGGCCACTTCCTCCGCGTTGACCGAGGGATGTTCCCGGGGGCTTTCGCGAAAGACTTTCCAAAAGAAAATGGCAAACACGACCCCGGCCGTTCCGTAGGTCCAGCCGGCCCAGCGCCAGTCACCAAAGCCCGCGATGACCGTCACCGTCAGCCAGGGGGCGATGGCACCTCCGACGCGGCCTCCTAACGAAACAACACTACTGGTAAAGCCTCGCTTTGACCACTCCGACCATCGGGCAAGGAGTCCGCTGCTGATCGGGTAGGCGCCAGCTTCGGCGAGGCCGCAACCGATGCGGGCGAGCAGCAGAGAGATCGCGCCAGTCGCGAATCCGGTGAGCACGGTGAAGGCAGACCACAGGAGAATATAAACCGACATCAGCGAGCGAGCCCCGAAGCGAACCGCGAGGTAGCCTGCCGGGAGTTGCCCGAGAGCGTAGGCGGCAAAAAAGGCTCCCTTGATCCATCCGTCCGATTGGGCATCGAGGGGGATGGCGGCCTTGAAGGAATCCGAATTCATGATCGCCGCCATGCAGATGCGATCGAGATACATGAGGAATGCAGCCGCCGTGGTCGCAGCGAGGATCCAATGGCGAATGGCAGTGGGGCGGGTGGACATGAGAATCGTTCCGGCAATCGTGGAGGGGGATGGGCGACTCTGTCAATGGGAGATGCGACGGAATTTGGACCGACGTTAGTGCTTACGCATGAAACTTCGCGAGCAGGGCATGCCTGAAGTCCAGGTCGAGCGCCGCCTGTTGGTGTTGAAGAGTGGCGAGGTTTGGTTGCAAAGATCGGAACTCGTTCCCTGACACCGGTTCCCGATTCCGCTTCGTGCTCGGGCATTCCATGGCAGCGTTCCTCTTCAACATGGGCATCGTCTCGTTCTCGGCGAACGTGCTCGGTGAATTATGGGCGGTAAATGCTCCACCGTCATCTGTCTTTGCGGGTCTGCTGGTCCAGTCATATTGCCCGGCCCATATGAGGATCGGTAAATCCATCTTCTCCAGTCTCAATACGGCCAGCGTAGCGTCTCAAGTATGTTTCTGAACCTGAGACAGTGATGCTGAAGTCATACCAACCATGACTTTCCTGTTGGTCGAGGACGATCACGAGCGGCTGACCCGCATGATCTGAAGCAGACACCGACTTTTGAATCGTCTTCCTGCCGTAGGCATGATCTTGGATCTCCATATTGAACGGCTTCGCTGGATCAATGCTGCGAACCGTGAGGCGCAGTTTTCCAGTGAGTTTGTTTTGTGCTTGAGCTTCGCGTTCGTAATCGCATTCAACGCTCAATGTAGGATCATTGGCGTTCCCCCGATATTCACGGAAGAAGCCGTTGGGGCCATGAACACGCAGATGATAAAGCCCCTCTTCAAAGGCATTGATGGGGAAAGATTCCACCAGACTGTCACCAGGCCGCACGGCATAGGATCGATAGCCCACATGCTCGAAGGCGGACGCTTGTCCTTCTACCGCCACCGCGTATCTGCCGGGCAGGAAGATGTTGAAGGGAGAGCCGGATGACGCTTCGCCAAACACCTCGTTCCGCGCCTCCATCTTGACGACAAACTCCCTGCGATTGTCACTGAGGGCACCTTCGGCATATAGCTGATACGGCAGGGCGCAAGATGGTCTGACACCGGGTTCCTGGCGCGGCATCCACGACACGGAATCGGCATCCATGCGGCATTGTTCGATTTCTTCCGGGGTCAACATTTTGAAGTTGGTGGGGGCATCCTTGAACTTGGCATTGTGGATTCCCTGGATGAACGGCTCTTTGTCAAGCGGGCGCAGGGATTGCTGCGCATCGCCCTGATAGGGCCGAAAGACCATGCCCAGGTGCCCTGTGACCGTCTTGCGCCAAAGGCTGGTGGTCGTCTCCTGGATGCTCGAACCCGTCTTACGGTTGAGGAAATCCTGCACAAAACGGAAAACAGAAGTGTGATCAAAGACGTGTGAACAAACGCGGCCACCTCGGCTCCATGGCGAGGCCACAATCATCGGCACACGGAAGCCTAACCCGATCGGTCCTTGTCGCGCCTCATTCAGGGGCACTCCATCACGAAGTTCGTTTTCCAGTGTGATGTATTCGACCGCTGGGTCGATCCCTGCGGAGCAGCGTCCGGTTTCGGGACGGCGTGGATCGGGGGCCACATAAGGCGGCACATGGTCGAAGTAGCCGTCGTTCTCATCGTAGGTAAGGATGAAAATAGTTTTCTTCCAAACCTCGGGATTCTTTGTTAGGATGTCGAGCACCTCGGAGACATACCAGCTTCCGAACCACGCCGTCGTGGGGTGATCGCTGAACTTTTCCGGCCCCACTAGCCAGGAAACTGTTGGCAGCCTGCCTTGATTCACATCCTGGCGGAATTGGTGCAAGACATCTCCTTTGGGGATGCTCAACTCGTGTTTTTCACCGTTCTCCTCATAGTCCAAGGAGACAAGCTCGTGGTAGTGTGGATCACCGACGTTGGAAGTGAAGGCTTTTTCAAAAAGGCTTTTGGCTTCGGTCGAAAGTTTCTCGAAATTTTCCTGACTCCATGTCTCCAGCGCTTTCCGGGCCTCTGCGAGTGCAATTTCCTTGGCTGCTATTTGCCCGGTCACCTTCGCGGTTTTGCCTGGGGTCATGGCTGGGTCGGCCATCTGTTGGCGCAGGGTGGCGATTTCCACAGGCAGATTTTCCACCTGCTTGCGCAGGCCGTCCACATAACGGGGGGA
>CALDKL010000100.1 GCA_937898895.1 uncultured Verrucomicrobiae bacterium
CAAGGTGAAAGCCGAAGTCGCGCCGCGCCGCTCCGGAGATCCCGCTACCCTCATCGCCGACAGCACCCGTATTCGCGAAGAACTCGGCTGGAACCCGCGATATTCCGATCTGCGCTCCATCGTGCAAAGTGCGTGGGACTGGCACCTCGCCCATCCGCAGGGATACGGAGATTGACCCCCTCTTCACCGCGCGTATTACCACGCGGCCCGTCGACATGGGAAGGCGAGATGGGGAGTATCCGAATCGTCCGTCGATAGGGAGGGGATCTGGCCCCCGAGGAAACCAGGATGGAGTTGCTTGAACATCCACCGCGTCCGAAGGCGAATGTTCTTTGGGGGCTGAACGAGGTTTCCGTCTTGCTTCCCACAGTCACACAGGGCAAAATCCTGCATCAGTCCCAGTCTTCATTCGTCCTCACGGAGACGGATTGCCCTCCCTTGCGGAAACCCTGTTGTCCAGCCCATGAATCTCCGCGCATTGCACGGTCTGTTGGCCCTCACTCTGCCCCTGATCGCAAGTGAGGCAGAGAGCCAGTTGCGACGACCCGGAATCGTGACGGTCGAGCGGGAGAATCGGGAGAAGAGCGAGTTGGTTCAGGAAGAGGGGGCGGTCTATCTCGAGGGAATGGTGGAGGAAGAAGTGCCCGTCCGGGTCACGACGGCGGCTCCGGCCTACGTGAATCTCAAGGGCGAACGCTGGCTCGGAAACCTTCTCCCCAATCAGAATGCCGTCCTCCTCGCCGTGAGCGACAAGGCCTACCGGGTTAGGGCTCGGGCCAAACAGGGTCAGGTTGCCGGATGGGTGAGCAAGGCCGCGATCACCGGGCTGCCGGAAGGTTTTGAGGAGAATCTCCGCCAGTACCAT
Source organism: uncultured Verrucomicrobiae bacterium (assembly GCA_937898895.1). GTDB lineage: Bacteria > Verrucomicrobiota > Verrucomicrobiia > Verrucomicrobiales > DEV007 > Arctic95D-9. Next base: position 866 of record CALDKL010000100.1, read on the forward strand.
GAACGGTTTGTGATCGTTGCGGAGCTGATCCGGAACAAGCAGATAGCACTCGGCATGACGGTTGCCGAAGTCACCGAATCGATCGGGCCGCCCGACAAGCGCAATTCCACCGTGACCCAGGCGGGGCGGACCGATTCGTTGGAGTACATCTCGTATCAGCGTGTGCCTCAGACCGCCATGACCGTGAATGCCCTCGGTCAGGCTGTTCCCATCACCCGCTACGTCGAAGTGGAATCGGGCCGAGTCACGGTGGAGTTCGCAAATGACGTGGTCACCTCGATCTCGGAATCGGAGGGACTGAACTTCGCGAACGCCCGCCTCGACCTCACCGTGCCTCCGGTGGTGTTCCTGTTTTAGCGGAGGGGAGGGGAGGGGAAAGCGACGGTCCAAGGGCACCGATGAGGCGAATTTTCCCGAATTGCGCCGTTTCGCATTTTGACAATCGGAGCGGGTCGCGCTCTCGTGCAGTAGCGGAAACCTCCGCGTCGTATCCACCCAAGCAACCCTCACCCCTCCCCATACCATGGCCCACGAACTGCCCCCGCTTCCCTACGCTGCCGACGCTCTCGAACCGCACATCGATGCGCGCACCATGGAGATCCACCACGGAAAACACCATGCCACGTATATTGCGAATCTGAACAAGGCCCTCGAAGGCAATGCCGAACTCCAGGCCAAGTCGATTGATGAGCTGATCGCCGACCTCAACGCCGTTCCCGACAACATCCGCGGCGCTGTTCGCAACAACGGAGGCGGACACGCCAATCATTCGCTCTTCTGGTCCATCCTTGGGCCTCATTCGGGCGGTGCGCCCCGAGGGGATCTTGCCGCAGCGATCGACCAGGCCTTCGGTTCCTTCGATGCCTTCAAGGATGCTTTCAAGGCGGCTGCTTTGACCCGTTTCGGATCCGGCTGGGCCTGGCTCATCGTCAAGGCTGGTGGCGGGCTCGCCATCACGAGCACTCCGAATCAGGACACGCCGGCGATGGGGGCTGTCGCCGGAGGTGAAGTGGGCACCCCGATCCTGGGACTCGATGTCTGGGAGCACGCCTATTACCTGCATTACCAAAACCGCCGTCCGGATTACATCGAAGCGTTCTGGAACGTCGTGAATTGGGACGCCGTCGCCGAACGATTTGCCGCAGCGAAGTAAGGCCGGGGACCGACACGGATCTCCTCCTCCCTCTCCTTCCCAGGGGCGGACCGGGTTCCTTCGGTCCGCCCCTTTTTGCCACCGAAGATTTCGTTTCAGGAGAAGGGGGTGAGAAAAAAATGATACAGAGATCCGAATTTTCTGGATTTCTGAGTTGAACTTGAGGCACTCTGACGGCGAAGTCGCTTCCTTCCAATTGGTTGGGAGAAATTCCGGAAAAATCGACAAAATCATCTTGATGCACCACTACATATTGTGTATTCTGCGGGCCGATCAACAAGATATGGTGCTTTTACTGTATTCTTGATCGACCGCGTAAGATGCTTGTTTTTACGGTTTTTTCGGTCCCAATGCCACAAGTGGAACCCTGAAAATCGAATCATAAGAAATTTTACGTAGATTAGAAAAACCTGCCCCTTCACCCAAACGGACCCCGTTTCCGACTCACCACAAGCCACGTGCCGCTGATTCCCTCCTCATCTCATGGATAAGAAATTCGTCATTGGAGACCGCACTTTCGTTCTCGACCAAACCAAAGCCGAGGAAGCGTATGCTGCGAAACGCATCATCAACGGTCGCAAGTCGGAAGCCTTCAATCTGCTTCCCCTCAAGTACAAGTGGGCCTATGACCTTTATCGCAAGATGAAGGCGAACCACTGGGAGCCCGAGGAGATTCCGATGCAGAAGGATATCGAACAGTGGCAGGGTTCGGAATTGAGTGACGTGGAGCGTTGGATCATCCGCATGGGGATCGGCTACTTTTCCGCAGCCGAAGGGATCGTGGGAGACAACATCATCCACGTCGTGCGCGAATTGGTGACCGCGCCGGAGTTGAAGCTTGTCCTCGGTCGCCATGCCCACGAGGAAAACATCCACGCCGACAGCCTCCTCTACATGATCAGCAGCCTCGGCATCAATCCGCACGAGTGCGAAGCCATGTTCGAGCAGATTCCGACGATCAAGCGGAAGAACGAGTTCGTCACTCGCAACTCGCGGGATCTGCGCCGCGACATCGACCTGACCGATTCCGAAAACAAAAAGAAGCTGGCGCGCAATATCTTCATCTTCGGCCAGTGCATGGAGGGGACGCAATTCTACGGGCTTTTCGGAATGGTCCTGAGCCTGAAGAGACAGAACAAGTTTCCGGGGATCGGACAGATGTTCCAGTATACCCTCCGCGACGAATCGAACCACATCGAGGTCTTCCGCAATCTCTTCATGGATCTCGTCAGCGAGAATCACGAAATCTGGACTTCCGAATTCAAGAGCGAACTCGTCGAGACCATGAAGGAGGCCGTCGCCCTTGAGAAGGAGTTCATCAACGATTGTCTCCCGGTCAGTGCGGTGGGCCTGAATTCCGACGAGTTCTGCCAATACATCAACTATATCGCCGACCGTCGTCTCGAGGGGGTGGGCCTGAGCCCACTGACTCCCTGAGTCTGCAACCCCTTCCCCTGGCTCGCCGAGACGATGGACATCAAAAAGGAAG
>CALDKL010000101.1 GCA_937898895.1 uncultured Verrucomicrobiae bacterium
AATACGACGACCTGGGAGGAACGGCGATCACCCTCACGGCAGTGCCTGAGCCCGGTACGCTTGGCTTGCTGGGGCTGGCGCTGGGTGGGTTCTTTGTCCGCCGTCTTCGTCGCCGCCGTGCCGGAATGGTGCAGGTGGAGTCGGTGAAGGAAGACAAGGAGTGAACTCGGGGGTACCGTGGAATCCGGAGGCTCTGAAAACGGCTTGCAGCGCCTCCGGCGACCTGCGCCGAGGCTCTCAGGGCATGTCGGCTGGAAGGGCGGGGGGCGCTTGGGAAAGCACCCCTCCCTGGAATCGCGAAGTTTGCGTAGAGGAAACACGCGGCGGGGTTCCTTACTGGGAACGAGGCTTTCCCAAGCCTCGGGCGGAGCATGGGCGGCTGGAAGAGTGGGGGGCGCTTGGGAAAGCACCCCTCCCTGGAATCGCGAAGCCCGCGTAGAGGAACACGCGGCGGGGTTCCTCACTGGGAACGAGGCTTTCCCAAGCCTCGGGCGGTGCCCGGGTGGCCGGAATCGTGGTGGGCGCTTGGGAAAGCACCCCTCCCTGAAAGCACTGAAGGCGCACGAAATCTGCAACGTGCCTGCTCCCGTTGGCACCGATGCGAGGCACCGCCCGCCCGGGTCTCCAGGCTCGCCTTGTTCACGAAGCTTCCTGCGAAAGCCCTGGGTGGTCGCATGCTGATTCCCGGATTTTTTTCTTGAACGGAATTTGATAATTTGGGATTGCATTCGTCGGCGAAATCCGCTTTACCTTGATGCAACCTCCCCGGAACCAATCCCTCCTTGCCAGATCCCGTTCAAGTCCTCCTCACAAAATCCTTTTTTCCCGTGCCTGATTCTCTTCTCGGAAGAGTCCGCAGGCGCGTGGTTTTCGATGATCGAACACCGCGTTTTTTCTTCTGAATCGCCGTTCGCCATTCTTTTTCCTTCTCATCTCCTTCTCTCCTCTGCAACGTCCTCCTCATCGAGTTATGAAAACGTCTCCACGCGACTCTCAGCCGATCCGCACGGGAAGTCCGGTGCTCACGAAGCTCCGCAGGCATGGCAAGGCACCTGTGACGACCCTTCTCCTCGCGTGCTTTTCGCTGTGGACGGTCCGGAGTGGAGCAACAGATGGGTTTTGGGACCTCAATGCGGACGGGAATTGGACGGGAACTCCGGCGAACTGGGTTGGCGGCATCATTCCCAACGGAGCGGGGGATGTCGCTTCGTTCCGAAAGGATCTCACGGCGAACCGGGTCATCACGCTCAACGCTCCGATCACCGTGGGAGGCATTCACCTCGGGGATCTTCTCGGCGGCAACTTGTTCACCTTTGCCGGGAGTGTGTTGACCTTCGACAACGGTGCCTCGGAAGCGTTCTTTTCGAAATACGGTAGTGCCACGGACGTATGGCAGGCTCCTCTTGCGCTCTCTGACGATCTCAACTGGAATCTCTTTGCAGGAACCCTCGACGTGAATGGTGCTTCGAACGCCCAGGTTTCCTACACCGGAGGTGGCGACACGATCAAGAACGGAGCGGGCACTCTGCGGCTCAACATCACGCCGGGTTACGCCGGAGATTGGGAGGTGAATCTCGGCACAATCAACCTCGGAGGCGTCAATTCGGCTAACTCCCAGGCCCTCGGCACCGGGACTGGCGGGATTGTTCTCAACGGCAGCGGAAGGGCTGATCTGGCCGTGTTCAGTCTGAATAACAACGGTACCGGGTCTGACTCGCTCGTAACTTATTCCGGCAACAATGATGTCTTTGTCCAGGGGGGCGGGCGGCTGCATGCGGATCGGAATTTTATCAGCGGGGCAAACGACCGGGTCACGCATGTCCTCGATCAACTGACCATTCGGGGAGGCGTCCTTCAGGTGACGAGCGGAAGCGGGCACAATCTCCGCATTGATGGCACGACGACGCTGCAAGGAGAACAGAATGTTTTTGACATCGGCAGCAACACGACCGCTACCCGGGCCAATCTGGAACTGATCGGCGCGGTGGTGGACGGTGGGGCGGGCCGCAACCTGATCAAGGAAGGCGCGGGGCGGCTTCATCTGCAGAACGGGGCGAATTCTTACGGTGGCGCCACGGCGGTGAGGAACGGAGTCCTCAGCCTTGGACCCGGCGCCAAGGTGGGTACGGGTGGAGTGGTGGTGAATGGTGGGGTGCTCTCGGTCCCGGATGTGGCAACGCTGAATGCGGTCTCTGCGACAGTTGGGGGATTGCAGATGGTCGGCCAACTGGGCACTTCGCGATTTGCGCTCCCAATGGTCGGTTATTATGGACTCGATACGATCGACGGGACCAATCCGCTGAATTTCCAGGTTCCGGTGGCAGGGGCCGTCCTTGGGATCGATGGAATGTCGGGAACCACGAGTGAATCTTCCGCCACCATTGACATGAATTTTGTTGGCGGCGGGAGCGAACGGGTCTGGTTTGGCAACGTCACCGGAGGAGATCGATTCTTTCGCGGCACCTTGTTCAATTCGGCAAATTCGGGCACGGGAGATCTCCGTATTACCTCCGGCGGAAATACGCTGGTGTTTGATACGACGGACAATTCCTTGGGTGGTGCGGGAGCCATGAATCGCCTCGTCTTCGGGGTCGATCACCAGAATGCCATCGGATTCACTGGCAACAACCTCCTCCAGGCCGCCACCGGAACCATTTCGGTAAGGGTCAACAACAGCACTTCGCTCGGAGCGGTGCTGGTCAACCGCGGAGTGACGGTGAACATCAACGGGACGATTACTTCTCCGCTCGGTTCCGATGTGGTGACCTCTCTGGGAGGGGCGCTCACTACGGACGCTTCCTCTCTGGCCCAGTTCGGCAACACCGACTTCCGCCTCTTCGGGGGAGGTTCCCTGACCCTGGACAATTCAGGCGTGACCACTGCGAATGCCAATCGGCGTCTGCAACTCTCGAGCGACATCGATCTCACCTCCTCGACCCTCCGACTCATCGGCGACGGGGGGGCAGCCACGGTGTCCTCGCAGACGCTCAATTCGCTCGATTATTCTGGCGGTGCCACCGTCAGCATCGATACGGACGGCACGGCTGCCGGGCGTCTGACGACGCTGAATACGGGGTCGCTGAACCGGGTCGGGCAGGGCACCCTCATTCTGCGGAACATCGCCAACACGGCCACCACCTTCGGGACGGCAGCGGGAACGCAGAAACTCATCGTGACTTTGGCCCCCGCCGTCACCAATGACATGATCGGGGCCAACGTCATCCTGTGGGGCGGTGCCAATGCCAACGACTCGGCTCAGCCAATGTTCACCACCTACGATGCCACCCACGGCATTCAGGCGGCAACCTTCGATGTGACGAGCAATGATGTGCCCACCCTGAATGCGGCGACGGCGGGTCAGATTGTGGATATCACCGCCAACTCGGCGAGCGGCAACCTTTCGGGTCTCAATCTGACGGCGCAGGCCGTTCGCATTCTGGTGGGTGGTGCCGCCACCCGTAGTGTCGCGGGCACAGTCAACATCGGCACGACGGCTGCCGCGGGGCAGGGGGCAGGACTCTCTCTGGTTCAGACTCGGAACGAAGGTGTCACCCACGGGCTGACTGTGAATTTTGGCTCCCAGGAGGGCTTGCTCTACGTTGCCTCGACGGGCGGCAGCTCAGCCGTCATCACCCTGAGCGGAGCGATCTCGGGATCCAATGGGCTTACCCGCTTTGGCGACGGCATTCTCTCGCTGACAGGGACAAACACGTTCACCGGGCCGCTCACGATCAACTCGGGCGAGACTCGCCTTAACCGCAATGCGGCGGGAAATATCGCGGCCGCTCCCGCATCCATCCATCCCGCCGCACCTGCGGAAATCAATCTCTGGGGAGGTGCCTTGCATTTGAATGAAAGCAATCAGAGGCTCAACGCCAATCTCAACTTTTTCAACGATTCCCGGTTTGGTGACGTGAATGTCAGCGGTTCCGCCGTGAACAACATCACCATCCAGCCTCGAGTCGGGAGCAATGCGCCCGTGGTGGCCTGGTTCCAGGACCAGTTGGGAGGTAACATTTCCACGGCCTACGGGAGCCTGATTCTGAATGGCCCGGCACAGCTCGCCGTCGGTAACCCGATGCAGATCAATGCGGGCATCAGCGGCACGGGACGGCTCGACCGATTCATGAATGACCGACTCTATGTCGGGGGGGATTCCAGTGGCTACAGCCAGCCGGTCACTGCCTACGCGGGATCGCTGCAAAGCCTGAATCCGCTGAGCACGGCAAAGCCGTTCGGTACGGGGCCGATCACTCTCAATCCCGGTTCGATGATGCGGCTCGCGGCAGCGTCGAATGTGAATGCGGGACAGGTCGCGATCCGTTCGGACCTCGGGGGCATTTCCGGAATCGGGTTGAGCTACAACAGCGACCCGGTTTCCGCGCTGGCGGGTCTGGGACTCACCGTTTCGTCGAATGCACCCTGGAAGGGGTTCTTTGGCGTGGGTTCCTATGCGGCGAGTTACTCCTTTGATCAGAGTGCTTCCGGATTGTGGGGCGGCAATACCTATCTGGGTTCCGTTCACGGAGATGTCGGTGTCTTCACCGGCTCACTCACGCCCACGGCATCGAATCAGTTTCTTCTCGGCACCGGCCAGGGAGCACTCCGAATCGCCCGCGACCTCTCCGGAGCGAATGCTGCCGTTATTGGGGTGTCCATGACGGGCGATCAGCGAGCGGACCAGGTCGTGAACAATTCGGGCGGAGTCGTCCAGTACGATGTGCCCATGACATACACGGGCAATACGATTCTCAACTCCGCCATCCTCCGCATTCACAATCCGGACGCGCTCAACGGCACCGGCGATCTGATCGCGAACGGGGGCCAGTTGCGCGGGACGCCGGACGTGGGGCAGGCCCGATTCAATGCTCCGATCAACCTCACCAACGACATCCGGATGATGGGCGACTTTTCCATTCAGATGGAGAACGTACCCTCGGACCTCGTACTGGATGGGGATCTTTCGCTTTCGGCGGCTAGCGGAGGCATCGCTCTCGTGCGGACCCTCACCATCGGAGTTGACGGCAACAACGTCGGCAACGTCGTGCTCAACGGCGGCATCATCGATGGCGCGGGAAGCGCCGGGAACCATTTCGTGAAAGCGGGTTACGGCACTCTTTTCCTTGGCGGCAACAATACCCTCACCGGC
>CALDKL010000102.1 GCA_937898895.1 uncultured Verrucomicrobiae bacterium
CCGACCATCCCCTCGTCCAGCGCGTCATGGTGAACCGAGTCTGGATGCACTACTTCGGGAGGGGGCTTGTCGCGACAGAGAACGATTTCGGCACCCAGGGGGCCTTTCCCAGTCACCCGGAGCTGCTCGACTGGCTTGCCCACGACTTTGTTGCGGGCGGATGGTCGATGAAGCGGCTTCACAAACGCATTGTCACCTCGGCGGCCTACCGACAGTCTTCCCGCGCTCGCGTCGATTTGGCTGAGATTGATCCTTTCAATGTGCTTCTCGCAAGGCAAAATCGCCTCCGCGTCGAGGCCGAAATCGTGCGCGATGCGGCTCTCTCCGCGAGCGGACTCCTGTGCGCCGAAGTCGGTGGCCCCGGAGTCCGTCCGCCCCAGCCCGAGGGCGTCTATGCCTTCACGCAGAACAAAAAAACCTGGACCGTCGCGAACGGTCCGGATCGGTATCGCCGCGGGTTGTATATTCAGTTTTACCGCAGTGCGCCCTATCCGCTCCTGACGACCTTCGACTCGCCTGATTTCCAGAGCGTCTGCACCGCACGAGTGCGCTCGAACACCCCCCTGCAGTCGCTCGCCCTGGCAAACGATGAGGCCTTGTTTGAACTTGCCCAGGGGCTGGGGGCGCGCCTTCTCCGGGAAGATGTCGGCAACGACGAGGCCCGGCTCGAACGAGCCTTTCAGCTCTGCTTTTCGCGCCCTCCGAGCGAGGCAGAGCGAAACGCGGTGGCGTCCTTCCGCGAGGGCCAGCTTGCTTCCTTCCGGGCCGATCCCGCTGCCGCCGAGTCTGTCGCGCCGAAGGGCTCGAAGGATCCCGTCGAGGCCGCCGCGTGGACAACGGTGGCGCGGGCCCTGATGAACACGGATGAATTTGTCACGAGAGAATGAATCCGGATCCACTCCATCACAGTGCTACCCGCCGTCACTTTTTCTCGCGTTGTGGCGTTGGCCTCGGGTCCATTGCTCTGACTAAACTTCTGTTGGATGATTGTCAGGGATCCGTTTTTTCATCCGACCCTTTGGCTCCGGGGCGAGGGCACCATGCCGCGAGGGCGAAAAACGTCATCTTCCTCTTCATGGCGGGCGGCCCTAGCCAGCTCGAACTCTTCGAGGACAAACCGTGCCTTCGCGAATTTCACGGGAAACTCCCGCCCGAGTCGCTCGTGAAGGGCAAGCGCTTTGCCTTTCTTCCCAAAGACGCGAAGCTCCTCGGCGGCCAGCGTGCTTTCGGCACCTACGGCGAGGTGCGCATGACCCTCGGCGACTTGTTGCCGCACCATCGCAAGATCGTCGATGAGGTCTGCTGGCTGCGTGGGATGAAAACCGATGTCTTCAACCACGGCCCTGCGAAGCTGTTTATGAATACCGGGTTCCAGGTTCCGGGCCGTCCCGCGATGGGTTCCTGGCTCACCTACGGCATCGGCAGCGAATCGCGCGATCTGCCCGGCTTTGTCGTCCTCCAATCGGGTCCCCGTGGTCCTCGCGGCGGCAATGCGCTCTGGTCGGCAGGTTTCCTTCCCTCGAGTTTTCAAGGGGTGCCCTTCCGCGGCAGTGGTGCTCCCATTCTCAATCTCTCCAATCCCGGTGGAATCGATGCCGATCGGCAACGCGACTTCGTCGACCTCGTCGGCACACTCAACCGGGAGCGACTCGATCTCACTGGTGATCCGGAGATCGCAACTCGGATCTCGGCCTACGAGATGGCCTATCGCATGCAGAGCAGTGCTCCCGAATTGATGGATCTGTCCGGCGAGTCGCAGGCCACCCTCGACCTCTACGGCGCGAAGCCGGGCGGCAACAGCTATGCCAACAACTGTCTCCTCGCCCGCCGTCTCGTCGAGCGTGGTGTCCGATTCGTGCAACTCTACCACACGAACTGGGATCACCACGGCGGTCCCACCGAAAACCTCGACAAACATCTGCCCGAAATCTGTCGCGAAATTGACCAGGCTTCTGCCGCGCTGGTGCTCGACCTGAAGCAACGCGGCCTCCTCGAGGATA
>CALDKL010000103.1 GCA_937898895.1 uncultured Verrucomicrobiae bacterium
TATAAAAATTTACCTTAATTATAGAAATTATCAAAAGCTTTTTTGCGGCGGATTTGATTTTTTATAGTTATTAACGATCTTAGCAAATGATCCGATTCCCCCTTGGAGTTGCTACCCGATGCACTCTGCTTGGCCTGCTTCTGCAAGGTTGCGTCTCTGTGGATTCCGCTCCGTTTCCTGGGACCGGAGCCGCGTCTTCCATCACCTTGAGCGAGGCGGACGCATCGATGATCGGTCGGAAAATCTGGCAAAACGAATGTGGCGGGACGATCGAAGGGCTCACCTCGTGGAATTCCGGCGAGGACTTTCCTTCGCTCGGAATCGGTCACTTCATCTGGTACGTCCCGGGCCGCCCCGGGCCATTCCAGGAGAGCTTTCCTCCTCTGCTCGCCTATATGAAGGAGCGCAACGTGGCTATGCCTGCCTGGCTTGCCGAGGCGAAAGGCTGTCCCTGGACAAGCCGCGAGCAGTTCATCCGCGAGCAGCAATCCCCCCGGATGAAAGAACTCCGTCAGTTCCTGGCGAACACCGTCTCCGTTCAGACCGGATTCATTGTGCGACGCCTCGAACTCTCTCTTCCGCAAATGGAGCAAGCCACTCCCGATCCCGCCGAGCGAGGGCAACTGCGTGCGAATTTTCAGCTCATGACCTCGAGCCGCAACGGTCTCTACGCGCTCATCGACTACGTGAATTTCAAAGGAGAGGGAATCAAGCCCGAAGAACGGTATCAGGGGCGGGGCTGGGGTCTGCGCGACGTGCTCATTGAGATGAAGCCGGCCAGCGGCAGCGCAGCGGCGACAACGGAGTTCAGTGAGGCGGCCAAACGTGTCCTCGAACGCCGCGTAAAAAACTCTCCTCCGCAGCGCGGCGAATCCCGCTGGCTCCCCGGATGGCTGAACCGCTGCGACGGCTACAAGCGTGGCCTTTGAGGTGAATTTTCTCTTTCCTTCGGGCGTTATCCGCCTACAGGTAGCGGTTCCGTCAGGAAATCCCTCCCACCGAACCAAACTGCCCGATGTCGACCGAACGCTCTCTCATCCTCCTGAAACCCGATTGTGTCACCAAGGGTCACTGCGGGGATGTCATCGCCCGGTTCGAAGGGGCTGGATTCCGCATCCGTGGGGCGAAAATGATGCGCCTCACCGACGAGCTTCTCGCGGAACACTACGCCCACGTCGCCGCGAAGCCCTTTTTCCCGAGCATCGTCGCCTTCATGCAATCCTCTCCGGTGATCGCCCTCGTCCTCGAGGGAGAAGAGGTCATCGCGAAGGTGCGCTCGATGCTGGGACCTACCAATTCGAAGGAGGCTGAACCCGGCACCATTCGGGGGGATTTTGGCGAAGACATGATGATCAACGTCTGCCATGCCTCCGACTCTCCGGAGAACGGGGAAATCGAGGTGCGGCGTTTCTTCCGCCCGGAAGAGATACTCGCCTACTGAGTGCGGCGGCTCTGCGGCTCACCGGAGAATGTTGAGTTTACAATGGCGTCGTTTTTGCTACGCTCATGCTCAAACAGGAGCACGTAGCTCCTTCGGATCCCACTCGCATGGACTCTTCCCATACCGCTCCGATCCGCCCCCTCAATCAGAGGGCTCGCATTGAGCCAGCCACGCTCGACGACCTTCCCCGCCTCGTCGACCTGACGATGGCGCTCTTCGAGTTGGAGGAAGATTTCACTCCCGACCGTCAAAAGCAGGAGCGTGGCCTCCGCTCCATCCTCGAGCAGCCGAGCCGCGGGCGCATCTTTGTGGCCCGCACCGACTACGAACTGCTCGGCATGGTCAACGTGCTATTCACCATCAGCACGGCGATGGGAGGCTTTGTCATTCTGCTGGAGGACGTCATCATCCACCCCGATTTCCGTGGCCAGGGTTATGGAACGAAGCTCGTGGAATACGTCATCGATTTCGCAAAGCGGAAGGATTTCAAACGCATCACTCTCCTCACCGACAAGATCAGCGAAGAGAGTCAGCACTTCTTCGAGCGCCTCGGTTTCCGTCATTCCAATATGATCCCGATGCGTCTCACGCTGGCGGGATGAGGTCGAGAGTCGGCCTGTGGAAGTGGATCATGACGGCGGACCAACGCCAGGATCAGATCATCGAAGAGTATCTGCTCCTCCCCGATTTGCGGGAGCGCTTTCAGCTCATCGTGGAGACGGCGGCGGGTAGAGGCATCCCGGATCACGAACGCTGCGAGGAAAATCTGGTTCCCGGTTGCGCCTCTCGTGTCTGGCTCTCGGTGAAGCCTTGCCCGGACGGAAGATTGGAGGTGTCCATCGAATCCGACTCCCCCGCGTTGTCGGGTATCGCCGCTCTCTATCGCCGCATCTATTCGGGATCCACACCCGAAGAGATTCTATCCACCGAACCCCGTTTTATCGAAGCCCTTGCGATTGACCGCTTCCTCACTCCGACCCGGTTGCGCGGCCTGCGACGGCTGCGCGAATGGATGGTCGCGAAGACTCGTGATTTGACCGATGCGGACGCTCCATGATCGATTGTCATCTCCATCTTCAGGACGCACGACTCGCCCCCCATTTGGCGGATATCCTCGCCACAATCCGGTCTCTGGGCATCACGACCCTCGTCGTGAACGGCACCCATCCCGGAGATTGGTCCACCGTCGCGGACCTCGCCTCGCACCTCCCGGAAGTGATCCCCTCCTACGGACTCCATCCCTGGAAGGTCGTGACAGCTCCCGACTCCTGGTTTGCACAACTGGAACAGCGGTTGAAGGCGGATCCCTTCGCCGGGATGGGGGAAATCGGGCTGGATCGATGGATCCATGGAGTCCCCTTCGAACTCCAGAAGAGCGCCTTCTCCGCCCAACTCGATCTGGCCAAGACCCTGCATCGGCCCGTGTCGATCCATTGCCTGCGGGCCTGGGGGACACTAATCGAAATGCTCGAAAAGGCATCGCTGCCGAATGGATTCCTTCTCCATTCCTACGGAGGCCCTCCTGAAATGGTGGATCGCCTCGTCTCTCTCGGTGCCTTTTTCTCCGTATCGGGCTATTTCTTCCGTCCCGGAAAGGAGGAAAAGCTGTCGGTGTTCGATCAAATTCCCCGACACCGCCTGCTCGTCGAGAGCGATGCACCTGACCAACTCCCCCCTCCCGAGATGATCCGCATTCCCCTCCCTGCGGACGATCCCCCCTCGGCAAACCACCCTGCCAACCTCGTTTCCGTGTACGATGCCCTCGCCCGTCGTTTCGAGATGCCATCCGATTCTTTCGCCGAGCTGGTGCGGAACAATTTCCGGACCTGGTTTGGTGAAATGGCGATCCGGAACTCTCAGCAGCCTATTGCAGACTCGATTGCACTGGACAACTCCTCCTTGCTGTAAGGCTTTGGCAACACTCCGGCAAAATTGCGGAAGGAACTGAGCGAGGTCTCCTGCTCAAAATACCCACTGGTCGCAAGAATCCTCGCATTTCGGTCGAGACGCCAGATCTCGGCGGCGACTTCAGCTCCGGTCAATCCTCCGGGCAAGGTCATATCGAGAAGCACCAGGTCGATCGGCTCGTCCGTGTCGGAATGTTCCCGATAGAGATCGATGGCACCCTCTCCGTTTCCGGCATGGAGACAGTCAAACCCCATCTGTTGCAGCATCGCAACGGTGGCGCGGGCAACACCCGGTTGGTCCTCCACCACAAGAATCCGTCCCGTAGAGCTCGTGTATTCGCGACCCGGTGAATTCAGGTCGATCAAAGGGGGCGGTAGAATCACCGGATTCAGATCCGCTACTTGATCGGTACTCGGAAGAAAAACGAGGAACTCGGTCCCGACTCCTACTTCCGAGCCAACCCGGATCGCTCCGCCGTGCGAGGTTACAATCGCCTGGCACGAGGCGAGCCCCAACCCGCTACCATTCAATTTGGTGGAGAAGTCAGGGTCAAACACTCGTTTCAAATTCTCCGGCTCGATCCCACAGCCACGATCACGGACTGAGACAACGGTATAATTTCCCGCCGCTACATCGAACTGGTTAGGCTCCTGAAGATCGGCATTCGCAGCGACAAGGTCGATGGTTCCGCCGTTCGGCATCGCCTGCCGTGCGTTCATCACAAGGTTGTGCAGAACTTGGTAGATCTTGGTGGGATCCCCTTCCACGCACCGCAAGGCTGCGGGCACATAGAGTCGACAACAGATCCCTGACCCGGCAAAACAGAGTCGCGAAACGCGATCCAGGAGATGACTGATCTGGATGACCCGCTTTCCGGCCGACTCCCCTTTGGTAAAGGCGAGCATTTGTTGCGCCAGCATCTCGGCGTCCCCGAGGGCGAGGTGGGCCTCCTGGACATGGTTGCGTGCCCGGCTTCCGGGGGCGCTCGCGAGGGAGGCAAGTTCCAGATTCGTCTTGATGGCCTGGAGCGCGTTCTTAAAGTCGTGGGCCACCCCCGCCGCCGTGAGGGAGATCGATTCGCTTCGATCAGATTCGTAATTGCTGCGGCCGGAACGACCCGTGCCCCCCGAATCGGGATTTCCACCTGCGGCAAATCGTCTCTCTTCACGTTTGGGGGGAGTGACCTTCCCGCTGCTTGACTGCATCAGATCATCGACCTCCGGGAGCATTGGTCTCACCGTTAGAGCAAAATACCCGGCAAGTTCCCCATTGCGGTTCGTCGGGCGAATCGTCCAGCGACACGGGAGACGGGATCCGCCATTCCGTTGGAGAACCCGATCCATATAGCAATGGGTCGAACGTGTCGCAATCGCCTGGAGCTTCCCTAGCAAGGCCGTGAGATCGTTCCGATCATAGAGCAGGCCGAAGGGCGATCCGATCAGGGAAGTCGACTCATACCCTGACAAACGCAGCAATTCTTCATTGGCATACACAATCCTCGGACCCAAGGGTGTCGAGGCGCGCTGCTCGATCACGAGGAAACCAGTGGTCTCTCGAGGGCCGGAGGGTTCTGAATTCGAACAGGATAGCTTCTTCTGGACGGCAGCGCTCATCACGGAAACAACGGGTCAGGCGGGCGAAAATCTCCTCGGAATTCCCTTTTCTGTAAACGATTCCCGATCATTTAGAAAGTCTAAATTTCATATTCTTGAAAATAATGAAAAAAGCCCAGGTTTCCCCGGGCTTTTTCGAGAGTCGCGATGCAAGCGTCCTGATCAGGAGAACAGTGGCATGATCGGATGACCATCGGTTACGATTTGGTCACTCTTGGGATCGCGCTTGTGCCCCGCCACCAGGAACGGGCGCCCCGAAGGAGAATAGATGACCTTGTTGAGGTCAAGACCCATCGCATAAGCGATCGTGGCATTGAAATCCTTTGGTTCGACTGGGTTCTCCTTCACCGCGATGCCCTTGTCGTCCGACGAGCCGTAGACTTGGCCGCCGGTGATACCTCCGCCAGCGAACATCGTCGAGAAGACGCGCGGGTGGTGGTCGCGACCGCCGTTTGCGTTGATCACCGGCGTGCGCCCGAATTCAGTGCCCACGCAGATAAGGGTCTTATCGAAGAGCCCATCAGCCTTGAGTTCATCGATGAGCGTGGCGAGGGCCTGATCGAGTTGGCCACCGGTTTGCGGGATCGCATTCCAGAGGTCGTTGTGCATGTCCCAGCCGCCCGAGACGACTTCGACGAAGCGGACTCCGGAACTGACGAGGCGCTTCGCGAGCATCGCGCCCTTGCCCACCCGGGTGTTCCCGTAGCGCTGCACCTTTTGATCGTAGTCCTTCTCCTTGCTCAGATCGAAGGTCTCGAGATCTTCGCTCTTCATGAGCTTGAGGGTCTCTTCGTAGAATTGGGTGTAGGCCTTGACCTCGTCGGTCTGAAACTTGCGACGGAAGGACTCGTCGAACGTGTTCATGAGGTCGAGACGCTTGTCGAAGAGATCTTCGGTCACGCCTTGATAGGGACGCGAATTCTGGACTCCGCGATCCGGGTCCCCGATGGGGAGCGGAGCCAGGGCGGGGCCAAAGAA
Source organism: uncultured Verrucomicrobiae bacterium (assembly GCA_937898895.1). Lineage (GTDB taxonomy): Bacteria > Verrucomicrobiota > Verrucomicrobiia > Verrucomicrobiales > DEV007 > Arctic95D-9. The sequence goes on from CALDKL010000103.1 coordinate 5,941, forward strand.
TCCGGCCCCCGGATGCTCCCCGCCACCGCCGATCACAACAGAATCGGGAAGAGTGTCATGCTTCTTGCCAAGGAGAGTCTGCGCCCAGGGCCCCATCGTCGGATGAATGATCGTGGCACGGGGTTCGTAGCTCGTATGCATCCAGTAGGAACCGCCGCGGTGGTCACCCGTCTTCTGGGTCATCGAACGAATCACGGCAATATCCTTGAAGCGCTCCGCAAGCTTGGGCATGAACTCGGCGAGTTCAACGCCGGCCACACCGGTGGAGATGCCCTTGGTTTGACCTCCCGTCTCCGCTCCGGGCTTCGGATCGAAGGTGTCCATGTGGGTCATGCCGCCCGCCATATAGAAGAAGATACAGTGTTCGGCCTTGCCTCCGCCTGCGGCGCGAAGGGACTTCGCGGCACCAATGGGCAGGATGCTGACGCCGAGGGCGGTTTTGGCGGCGCGCGCCACAAACTGGCGGCGGCTGAGTTGGTCGAGTCGGTTCAGTGCGTCTTTCATGATCGGAATATAGGTTGAATACAAAAAGGTTGACTTGTTAGGATTTTACCGGCCCATCACTGGATGAACATAAACTCACGGGTGTTGACGAGAGCCCAGATGACGTTGCCGATGGCCATGGCCTCGGCCTGGAGCTTCTGCTGCTCGTTCATGTCTCGGTCGGTTTTCGCACGCATCCCGGACTGGGCCATCGTCTTCTCCTGCGAGGTCGGATACCGACTCAAGACACTGAGGAAGATCTTGTCGACATTGTCACGCTTGGACCCCTTCCCGAAGGCGATCTCCTTCACGAGATAGGCATCGGGGCTGGTGAGGACTCGGTTGGTGATCTCCCCGTTGAGAAGAGCCATCACCTGGGGCGAGGATCCGGTCGTGAACTGATTCTCGATGAGCTGCTTGTCGGACTGGCCAAACATGCGCAGGAAGTGATCGGGGGGCATGGGCTGGCGGAGTTCCGATGCCCGGAACATCTGTGCACCACCCACATTGTCTTCCCGGGAAACGACCTCGCCATTGTACTTGACGAGCTTGCTCACCTCACTCCAGCTCTTCTTCCAGTTGAGGATGTCGTCGGCAGTCTTGAGGGTCGAGAAGTCAACGTTCATCACCTGCTTGTAATCCTCCGAACCTTTGCGGACGACCGACTCGGGGTTTGCGGTGGTCAGGGCGACAAGCGAATCCCAGATCTGTTCGGCACTCATGCGACGGAGGACCGGGCCAGGGAAGTGGTAGGTGCCCTTGTCGACCTGGGTCAGACTCGGCGTGAGGGTCTCGGCCTCGCGCTGGTAGGTCTGGGTGTTGTAGAGGACTCGGAAAAAGTCCTTCACGCTGTAGTCGAGATCCTTCATCATTTCCTCGAGGAAGGCGAGGAGTTCGTAGTTCTCGGCCTGGCCGTCCAGGTGGCCGGGAATGTTGTAGACCGGTTCGATCTGGGCGAGGCCGAAGGCGATCTTCCAGAAGCGGTTCACGACGTTGACCGTAAAGCGGGGATTGCCGGGAGAAACCACCCAGTCGGCAAATGCTTCTCGGGGCGTCGCGAATTTCGCGAGGTCCATCTTGTCACCAAAATAGGTGGCGGGTTCCACCGCCGCGAGGGGTTCGCCATCGTCGTATTTGTAATCGTGGGGGAGTTTCACCGCATTCGATTTGGTATCGACCACCTGCACTCGGTGGGTGCCGATCCACTGACCTAGATTCTGGTCCACGTTCTGATTCGGGCGCAGTTTGCCAGCATCTTTGAGGACCTTGTTCATGCGGTCGACCTCGGCGCGGTAATCGGCACCGCCACTCATCATCATCATGTTGCCGCCGCCACGGGCACTGGTTTCGGTCTCGCCCATGAAAGCCGCCATCTTGTAGAAATCCATCTGGAAGACTTCCTCGAAAGGATGGTCGTGGCACTGGGCGCAGGTGATCTCCGTGCCCATGAAGATGGTGAAGGTGTTCGAAAGGTTGCACATCCGCATTCCCTGGTCGGAGACGAGATAACCGACGGCGGGTTCCTCCCAGACCTTGCCCTTCGCGGTGAGCAGTTCGCGCACCATGTCATCGTAGGGCTTGTCGTCGCGGATGCTCTGCTTGATCCACTCCATGTAAGGATCCGCCTTGAGATCGCCATTGCCCATCATCGTAATCCCCTCGCGCACCCGGAGGAGATCCGAGAAATAATTGTACATCCGCATGGCGAAGCCCTCGGATTCGAGGAGTTTGTCGATGAGAGCGGCGCGCTTGGTGGGGGCGCGGTCATTGAGGAAGGCCTCGGCCTCGTCGTAGGTAGGGATCCGTCCGGTGATGTCGAGATACGCGCGGCGGAGGAACTGGTTGTCGTTCGTCATCGGATTCGGAACGCACATGAGCATCTCGCGATCGATCTCTTCCTTGCGCTTCACCTTTTCATCGGCAGTGAGGTCAGCCTTCTGTGGCAGGGCGGCGAGTTCGGCCTGCAATTCGTAGTAGCTCGCCTTCATCTTGTTGAGGACGAGCTTGTCGATCTCGGCAGCGAGGGCGGTGGGATCGGTGGGGAGATTGCCCTTCACAAACAGGCGATCCTGTTCACTCAACTTGGCGACGGGGTAGTCAATCGTCTTGCCGTCGGCCATTTTCAGTTTCACGACCGCGCTGGCACCGGCCCCGGAGGTACCGACGAACTCGGCTTGGAGAGTCCTCCCGTCGGCGGAGGTCCAGGTACGGGGTTCCGCCCGCAGCGGGGTCAGCGTGAGCAGAATTCCTCCGGCGAGGAGGAGCTTCAGGCAAGGGTTCTGGGTTGGTTTTTTCATGGAAGGATCAAAGTCGGCAATTCTTGGAAATGGGCGTTCGGAGCGTGGAGCGAGGGACAATTGGATGCGCTGGGTGGATGGGATATCCGGTGAATGATCGTTTGTGGCAGAGATTGTTTTGCGCGCGAAAAAACGTTTGGTCTATTCGGAAATCACGAGGTTTGGCGGGAGCGTCCAATTCCCCAACTCCTGGATCGAGTTGGTGGAAACGGCCTCGCGGAACACATGAAACTCATCGATCCATCCGGCGAATCCATGCTCCTCGTCGCCACCCATGCGGAGATTGCCAACCCGACCGACTGGGAGCTTCGCCGAACCGACATGACTGATCGTTTCCTGCCGCCCGTCGACAAACAGGTGGGTCTGGGTGGAGAGTTCCCCCCCACTCCCGAGAAAGCGGTAGGCAACATGGTGCCAGTTCCCATCGGCGAGATCCGTGCTCCCGACCAGCGCACCGCCACCGCACTCGAGTCGAAGAGCCCCGCGAATCCCCTGATCGGGATCCAGATTGCAGGCCAGCTTCCAGGCCAACTCCCCGCGCCCATACTCCACGATCTGTTCGGCCTCGATGCGGCCAATTTTCGCGGGCAATTTGATCCAGAACGCGAGGGAGTGGGGTTCATCAAGGCGGAAGTCTTTCGAGAGTGGAACATCGAGCGTCTCCCCCGGCTGGAAGACGAGGCATCCGCCCATCCGACCCGCTGCCCGGCGAGGGGAACGGTCGAGTTCTCCACTCGCGATCATCGGCACGTCGAAACGACGATCCTTGCCGCCGTCTTCGAGAATCGTTCCGGTGGATTCATCGAATCGATAGCGGAGGGCAGGCACCACCTCGGAGGGCTTTCCGACGACGAGCCGGAACTGATCCCCCCCATAAGGCAGGGGCATCAGTTCACTGCGGGTGCGATTGTCGGCGCGAAGCGCGGAACCTTCCCGCAACAGGGTCGCCACGGCGTTTCCGCTGGTCCGGCTGACCTCGACCTCGCCTTCCATGACATGGAGTTCGGAATTGCCCTCGTCATCAACAGCGACTCCGAAACGGGTGCCGAGATCCACGGCATTGAGGCGAGGGGTGTTGACCGTAAACCCCGTCGCCGGAAAGGGAACGTCGGCAGCGAGACGGCCCGATTTCAGATACATGCGATTGCCCGTCTCGATGCTCAGTTCCGCAGGACCCTCCACAAGCGCCGTCGCACCCGAATTGAAGACGATGAGGGCACTGCCCGACTCGATCCGGAGGACCCCGGGGGAAAGCCATCCGCCGTTTCCGATCTTCGCGAGGCTCGCCTCATTCCAGACGAGATTGTCGCTGCGTTCGACGCGAGCCACGTAGGTTTTCGCGGCGGTCCCCGATTCTCCCCCCTCGTGGAAGATGATGGACTGGAAGAGCAGCAGCAAACCGATCGCCGCAGCCGCAGAGATCAGACCCGTCATGACAAAATCGGGCCAGCGCGACGCTCGTTTCCCTTCCCTCTCTTCGACGATCTCAATGAGGACCGACTTGGCAAAGCTGCGATCCCCCACAGCCTCCGAACGAAGCCGTGCAATGACGCCGCGCTCGAAGCCTTCTTTGTCCGCGCCGCTACCGCCTGGCCCGAGCAACAAACGCAGGGCCGCATCGATCCGGGCCTGATTTACGAAACTGGTGCGCAATCGCTCATCGTGACGGAGCGCATTTTCCACCCGGTGACGCCCGGCTTCATCGAGTTCACCTGCCAGATAGGCTTCCAGGAGTTCAGAGTCCAAGGGATCAGACGGGTTCGGGCGGGCCGTATGGCGTGCCGTTGAGTTTGTGTTCGATGCAGTGCCGCAACGAGGTGCGCACCCGGCAGAGCGTGGTGCGCACCCAGGCTTCGCTCTGACCAAAGGCCCCCGCGATCTCGCGCGACGATTCGGCGAGCGTGTATTTGCGTTCGAGGAGGCGACGCTGCTGTTCCGGCAGTTTCGCGAGACATTCCTCGAGCACCGCCACGGCCGGCAGATCCGGGGAATACTCGCCTTTGGCGGCCTCCTGCATGAGGTGATGCTCGAGAAATTTTTCGCGGTTCCGCGTGAGCCGCTGATGACGCAAGGTTTCCTTGCGGATGAGGTTGAAGGCAATGGCCCGGAGCCATTTCCCGAAGTCGGTCCCCGCCTTGAAATCGTGGATGTGGCGGTGGGCGAAAACAAAGGCCTCGTGGGCAATCTCGTCGATCAGATGCGGCACTGGCAGCTTCATGGCGACAAAGGCCCGCAGATGCGAACTGTGCAACTCGAGCAGACGCTCAAACGCCGCCAAATCGCCCCGCTGCACGCGCACCACGAGATCTTCTTCTGTTTCCGCTTCGTTCACCATTGCCGTATATCCGTTCAAGACCGTTTCGTGACAGATCGGTTCACCGGGGGGCAATGCCCACAAAGTTCCGCACCCGCTTGATCGGCTCCATCGAGAGCGGGACCCCGGCCCATCCCGGCCCGAGGTATATTCCGCTCGAGGTTCCGCCATCGAGGTTCAATCCCCGCTGCACCGGGCGGGACGGCGAGAAATCGGCATCCGCCAGCACCTCTCCCAGCTCCGCCAGCGAGAGAGCCTCGCTGATCCCGAGCGCGAACCAGCTCCCGCCGTCGTGCAGCACGAAGGTACGCCTCCGGGCTGGCTGGGCCGAAAGACCCGCCACCGTCGCTCCCTTGTCCACCAGATACGGCCCCGCCTGGAGCAGATCCGTCGCCTTGTACTTCTCCGGATCATACTCTGCCCGGCGCAACAGGTAGGGATTGCGTCTTCCGCTGGTCAGGAGCACCCCGCTCAGCAGTCCCCCCTGGCCGAAGCGGCCCGTCGCCACCCCGGAAGCGATCATCAGGCCTGAAGGTTCCTGATTCTCGAGGAAGAACCCGCCGTTGCAGCCCGCGAGACAACCGTTTTGCTCCATCGCCTCGGCTAGACTTCGGTACCGACCCTGTGCGGGAGGCCCGTTGTCGATCACCCGGAAGGTATGGTGATCCTTATGAAACCAGATCAGATCGATGCGACACGGAGAGGAAAACCCCTCGGCTACCGCCTTCGCTACAATCTTCCGCTCGACAAGGAGGGGGGAGGAGGCATCCAGGGCTGGCGACTGATCCTCGATCCGCCAATCCGCCCCCTCGGTCGAAGCGGCGATCCCGCATGCGAAGAGAAGGCAGAGGAACCGAGTTCGGGCGAGGAAGAGAAATGAGGTTTTCAAAACTGCGGAAAGGGTGGGATGAAATAAGATCCTACGGTTGCCCGAAGAGTTCCATTTCAAACTTGATGCAGAAAACCGAAAAGCAGTTGCCCGGACAGAGACCGCCCCTTGAAGGATGGCCACTCCTGGCAGAAACTCAACTGTCCGCCCTTGAGCTTGCGGGTTCGCCATGAAGTTCCCCCATCCCCTACCGCAGATAGTCCGAGTCGGCAGGCTTGCCTGGTGCGCCGCGTTGGGTTTCTCTGCCTGTCGCACGCTGTCTCCGGACCCTCCCCCTCCGGCCTCCGGGATCGATCAGCCGACCTTCGCCCTCATCGACACGGACACCGACGGCAAAGTCTCGCCAAGGGAAATGGCCGTCTTTAAGCATCAGGAAGGACTCGCCGAGGTGGATCTCGACAACGACAAACGCATTTCTGCGGCGGAGTGGAAGGCGGCGCACCCGTCTGCTCCCGCAAACGACCCGACCTTTGCCCGGCTCGACCTGAACAAAGACGGCTTTCTTTCCGGGGACGAGGCCGTCGCCGAACTCGCCGCAAAATCCGCCTATCAGAACGCCTTCAAGGCGATGGACCGGAACGGGGATGGTCACCTCCACTGGGAAGAATACGCAGCGGGCGACGGATCCACCCTCGACCTGACCCTCTTGGATCCGGCACCGAACCCGGTTCCCTCCGACACTGCGGAGTGAGCGGTGGCTCGACCCAGATTCGAACTGGGGACACAAGGATTTTCAGTCCTCTGCTCTACCGACTGAGCTATCGAGCCGTGCCACGACGCGCCCGGACGGAAGATCGCCCGGAACGGGAGGGGAGAAAGTAATACGCCCTCGCACCGGAAAGACAACCGGAAAAATGGGCTTTTCCCGGACTCCTCCCCGTCCACCCTTTCTCATCCCTTTTCGTCGCGAGAAGCGGCGAAATCCTTCCCCGCGAGGCACGCTCTGGGATTCCCTCGGGACTGACTGAGAACATACGCGGCCCAATTTGCAATCAAACCGAAGTGTTTTTTGATTGCCGAACAATCAGAAAATCACCATCATGGCTCCATGAGTGATTTCCCACCGCCCAATGCCCCGAAGTCGAATACCGGAAAAATCATCGGATGTGTGGGTTGCGGGTGCCTCACTGTCCTGATCGCGATTGTGGGGTTCATCGGCGTCACCTTCTGGGGGGTGACCAAAGCCTTCAAGAGTTCCGAGCCCTTCACCCAATCCATTGCCGCCGCAGAAGCCAATCCTGCCGTGGTCGAGGCCATCGGAACTCCCATCGAACCCGGCCTCATGCCCCAGGGCAGCTTCAATTTCACCAACGGAACGGGCGAGGTCAATTTCAACATTCCTGTTTCCGGCCCCAAAGGCAAAGGCACCATTCGCGTTGTTGGCACGAAGGCCGCCGGAGCCCCGAAGTGGGATTACACGACCTGGCAGCTCGATGTGGAAGGCGGCGACCCCATCCCCCTCGGCCAGTGACCGACCGACGCGGCTCCTCGCTCACGCTGTTGCCGGGCCAGTGGTCTGATGCGAGACTCGCGTGATGCAGTTGTTCCTCCTCCTCTTTCTGTTTGCCCTCATCGGCACGCTCTGGGGAAGATCGCGTTTTCTCAAGATTTACGGCCAGGAATCCGCGAACCACCTGTCTTCGAAAATCACCGGGGCGGAACTGGCCGAGGCCATCCTGAAACGCTGCGGCATCGGGGGAATCGCCATCGTGAAGGGCCGGGGAGTCGTGCCCGATACCTACGATCCCGGACAGCGTCGCCTCTCCCTCGCTCCCCAGCACTTTGGTGGCACGACCTTCCCGGCCCTTGCCTTCGCCCCCCTCGAAGCCGGGAAAGCGATTCAGCATTTCGAAGGGCACCGCCCCCTCCTGTGGCGGAATGCGGCCGTGCGCGCCTCACTCTTTCTTTCTCCCGCACTGCTGTTTCTCGGGATCGTCACCCTGGTTCTCGGCATGACCAAGACCTTGTTCCCGCTCGTCGTCCTCGCCTGGTCGCTCGTCGCCTTCTGGAATTTCCTCACCATACCCACCGAGATCGATGCGGGGCTCCGGGTCAAGCGAGTTCTCGACGAGATGCGGATCTTCCGCAACCTCGACGAACGGATCGGCGTCGAAAGAGTCATCGGAGCGGCGAGCACCGCCCACATCGACGGCCTTTCCCTTGTCCTCTCGTGGGCTTCGCTGACTTTCCTGCCCCGATCACGCGGCAAGGAGGACTGAGCTGGCGGGACTCGGGAGGGTCAGGGCAAAGACCGGACCCGGATGTCCCGGAACCACACCACCTGACCATGGTTCTGCAGACCGATGCGCCCGATGCGGGGTTTGTCCCGGATCGCCACCTTGAACTTGTTGGGTGTTCCGTCAGGATTTTTACCCGCTTCGGGCCAGTCGTTCACATCCACGTCGAAGATCCTCTTTCCATTGAGCTGGCACACCATGTGCGTGCCTTCGCACCGGAGCGTCAGGGTGTTCCATTCTCCCACCGGCCTGGCCGCATCCACCTCGGGGGCCTTTCCCTCGTAGAAGGAGCCGTTGCGTTTTTTTGCATCGAGAGGCCCGTGGGTCTTCTGGTATCCGGCGTCGTCCATCAACTGGACTTCAAAACCCCGATGGACCGGATCCTGCTTTTCCGCACGATAGAAAACGCCAGTGTTTGCCCCTTCGGAGAGTTTGTAGGAGAGGGTTAGCTCGAAGTCGTCGAAGTCTGTTTTCGTCCAGAGGTACCCCATCGACCGGGTCTTCACCGTACCGTCGTCACCTTCGGATGTCTCCATGCGGCAGACGAGCGAGCCGTCTTCTTCGATCTCCCAGGCCCCAGGGGCGCACTCCCAGGCGTCGAGGTCTTTGCCATCAAAAAGGATCGACTCCCCGGCAAAGACGGGGACGACGGAAAGGGCAAGAAGATACAGGGCAAGGGGATGTCTCATCGGT
>CALDKL010000104.1 GCA_937898895.1 uncultured Verrucomicrobiae bacterium
CGTCTCGGCAAGGCCGCGACCAACCTCAAGACCCGCGAAGAAAGCGGCGCGGCGTGATCGCTCGCTTCCAATTCCTTTTCCTTTTCTGAAATCGAAAACGGCGGAGAAATCTCCGCCGTTTTTGTTGTTGGGAATGGCTGCTCCGGCAAGGGCTGGAAGTGGAGGATTCGTCACCTGATCGCGGACTGGATCGAAGGAGAATCCAGTGTCATCTCTCGGAATGGACTGTCATTCCACCCGCCGAACGTTCACCGCTCTCTCTTTCTCCGCCGTCGGCGCGATCCTGGCCCCACGAATCGCGCGCTCGGAAGATCCCGTGGCAGAATGTCTCGAGACCCGGATCATCTCCCCCCAGGCGCATTTCTATCACGGTTGGCCCACCCTGACACGCACGCAGAAGGGCGAACTCATTCTCGTCTGGTCCGGCCGCCGCGAGGCGCACGTCTGCCCCTTCGGCGCGGTGGAGATGATGACCTCCCGCGATGACGGATCCACCTGGACCTGGCCCCGAACGGTTTACGACGGTCCCATCGACGACCGAGACGCAGGCGTTCTCGAGACCGCCAACGGGATTCTTCTGGTGACCACGTTCAGCTCCCTCGCCTATGCACCGATGGTGGCCGAAGGTGGCAGCAGAGCCAAGGATCCGTCCTGGCTTGCCGTCCATCACCGCATCGCCGACGAAGAGACCCGCGAGGGTGAACTGGGTTGCTGGTGTTTCCGCTCGACCGACGGAGGTCTTTCTTTCTCCGGTCGCATCGACACGATCGTCAACAGTCCCCACGGTCCCTGCCAACTCGCCGATGGCCGTCTCCTCTATGCGGGCAAGGAATTGTGGACCGAGGAAAAACGCATCGGCGTCGCCGTTTCCTCCAACGATGGCGAAACCTGGGAATGGCTCGCAGAGATCCCGGCCCGGCCAGGCGACTCGGTGAAAGATTACCACGAGCTGCACGCCGTACCGTGCGAGAGTGGCCGGATCGTCGTCCAGATCCGGAATCACAATACCGCCAACAAGGGGGAAACACTTCAGTCCGAATCGACCGATGGAGGAAAGACCTGGTCGATTCCACATCCCATCGGAGTCTGGGGCCTGCCTTCCCACCTCCTCCACCTCCGCGACAACCGTCTTCTCATGACCTACGGCCACCGCCGCAAACCGTTCGGAAACCAGGCCCGCCTCAGTAACGACGAGGGAGCGACCTGGTCCCCGCCGCTGATGATTTCGGAAGACGGTGCGGGCGGAGACCTCGGCTACCCCTCGACGGTGGAACTCGACGACGGGAGTTTTGTGAGTGTTTGGTATGAGAAGATCGCCACCTCGCCCCTGGCCCAACTGCGCATGGCAAAATGGCGCATCCGTCCGTGAGAATCCCCTGCCCCCGAAATCGGAACCTCCTTCCGATCCCGGAGAGATTCCGCGTACCCTCCCGCGCACTCCTCACCGGGGCAAGCGTTTGAGATACGCACTCATCGCGCCAAGGTGGGCCGCGAAACGCTCGCTGCTCAGATATCGCTCCCCAGGAGCAAATTTGGGTTGGCCGACGAGTCGGGTGTCCGATCCGTCGTGAGTCGTCACCCATCGCCCTTCGGCATCCATCTCTCCAATCCACTTGCTGACAGTCGCCGCATCCACGGACACCGCATCGAGAAGCTCCGCAACGGGCTTCCCGGCGATATAGGCTCGATAGGCATTCTTGATCAACTCGAGCCGACTCGGATTCTTCCATCCATAGTGATCGGGAAGATCGCTGTCATCGTGGGTCAGTTCATACGCCTTGCCGTTTCTCCGCATGTAGAGCGGCTCATTCGTTCCGATCTCGTAGTAGCGCGCCAGGTGTCCGTCGGGCAGGAGCGAGCTCTCCAGATACTTCACCGCCGCCACCACCGGCTCAGCGTATTTCCTCTCGCCCGTCACCTCGGCAAGGCGCAGGAGAGCGAGCAGCGCGTCCTCCGATTCCCGCCCGCTCACGGCCGCAGGCTCGAAAGCACGCGCCCAGATGGGGTGCATGTCAGGGCCGTATTGCTGTGCCCAGGCGGGCTGAGGATCGGGGAGTTGGGCGAGGAGAAGAAAATCGCCGAAGCGCGATAAGGCTTCACGAGCCGTCTCGTGGCCACCCGCTTTCCAGGCGGTAAACAGCAGCCCGGTCATGGTCAGCGCCATTCCGTCGTTCAGGGTGTACTCATTCCAGTATTCCTTGATGCGCCCCTCGCTGCGCCAATCATAGGTAGGAAAGGAGGCCTTCACGACCGGGCGTGGGGCGACGGGTCCCGTCCATCCCTGGGGAAATCCACCATTTGCGAATTGAGCCGCCAACAGCCGTGGCAGCGCGTATTCGATCGCCTCGCGGATCTCGGCTTGCCGCCCTCCCTCGGCCTGATCCAGGCGGATGAGAAACTTCAGGGCTGACTGGGTGATGTTGTCATCGAGCGTCGAGAAGTTTTTCCCTCTGCCCTTCCCGTTTCGGTACTGATCGACTCTGGGACCCGAGGGATCAAAATCAATCGAGTTGCGCCACCCTCCGGATTCCAACTGACCATAGACGAGAGCCTGCCCGGCGCGGACCGCGGCCTCCAGAAAGGTGGGTTCGGAGGTCGCTTCAAATGCGTCGAGGAGACATTCGCCCACTGCGGGTGTGCCCGGGGGTTGCACCCAAATCTCGGTGGCAGTGGCCTCGCCTTCCCCCAGCCTCCGCCCGTCGAGGGTGACGTAATAGACATACCCTCCCCGGAATCCCGCCGCTTCCTCGAATGCGATCGCCGCCCGCTTCATCGCGGTCACGATTTCCTCCTTCGTCGGCTCCGCGAGAAGGGGAGCAGCACAACAGAAACAAAGAAGCGAAAGCAAACGGCAGTTCATGGGGCCGAGGGTATCGGTCCTGGCGGAGGCACGCAAGAAATCATTGTCTCACAATGGGAGAGACCCATCTCCGATGGGACGGTCAATCCTCGCCGAGGGGGATTCGGTCAAGGCAGGGGGAATCCCGCGAGCTTTTCCGCGATCTCAGCGGCTCGTTTTTGACCATCGGCATCGAGCTGGGTGAGATCGTAAATGAACCGCTTCCCCCCCTTCTCAAACATGCCCTTGGTGTCCTTCACCGCGACGAGCTTGGCCACCATGGTTTTCCCCTCGAGGTTTTTCCACTCTTGCTCCATGCCCCAGAGGGGCTTGGTGATGGTGAGGAGCGGAATCTCCTTCGCCGCGATCCCGAGGTCGTAGGTAAAGGTTCCTCGCTTGTAGGCGACAATCTCGATGGCTGCGCCCTCCTCATGAGGAACGCTGGTGGGCAGGTCCTTCACGATGACGAGACCCGATTCGAGAATCTTCGCTCCGTTCTTGTATCCGATCACCTTGTGTTCTTCGGGAATCTCCACCTGAATCACGATCCCATCCGGACTCTTTTGAAACACAGTGCCTTTGACCAGGCAGGCATCGTAGAGGGCGTGGTCGAATGCATCGGCCATTTTCAATCGAGCCGAAGAGAGCTGCGGGCCGGAGACGGATGCCCAGGGAAGCGTCACGTAGGCTCCTTCCTCCGTCTTGTATAGAATCCCCTCACGGCAAAGATCGGCCATTTCGGCATTCCGATACTCCGAATCGCCGACGCGGATGGTCTCCCCGCCTCTTGCCCACGGCAGGAGCACGATGGCCAGTGACAGCAGCAGGTTCGAGATCGGCCTCATGAACAAAAACGAGAAAGACAATGACCGTTGCCACGTCGCGGTGGATCCCACAACTCCGCGATTGCGACTCACTGGCCCGGAGAGGTCGCAAACTCCCCACCCGATGCAGCCCCTCCCCCGGAGCCCGCCTTCAGGTATTTGTTCTGCACGACTCCTTCGGTGCCGTCATCGAGACGGATGCCGGACCAAGATTCTCCCGGTTTCGTGACCATTACCGAAGTTCCGGCCGAGATCGCCCGGATTTCGGATTGCATCTGCTCCGTCCCATAGACCATGAACTGAGCCGTACCGGTCACGACATGGTAGCCCGCCGAAACGCTCCCCCCTCCGCCTCCTCCGCCCGATTTGGAAAGGGAGGGCAGCGAGGGAAGTGAGGGCAGACTCGGCTTCGGCAGGGAAAGCCGCTTCGATTTCTCCACGGTCTGGCCGGGGAGCGCAATCGATCCGGTGGAGGAAGGGGCTTCTGCCGCATCTTCCGCTACGTCGGCCACGGTGGCTCCTCCCGAGAGACTGCCGCCCCGAGGTGCCTGGCTCACCGCCCCCTCCGGAAAGAGGCTCGCGTCGATGCCGCCGGGCGACCCAGAGGATTTCTTTTTCCCAAATCCCAGGAATCCGCCTCCCCCCCCGTGATCGGACGCAGGCGGCATCGATCCCTCTTCCTGATGTCCGGAACCAAACCGAGAAAAGAGCCCTGGCTTTTTGTCAGGGCTGGGAGTTTCATCCGCAAATGAAAGCGGGGCCGGCGTCACCGGAGGACGATCAGCGGACGATGCCGTGCCCGGATTCGACGTCACCGGAGAGCGTCCATCCACCAGCGCCGCACCGGAAATCATGGGCACCCGCCCCGGTTTGGCCTCGTTCGCCGAAGCCGACACCGCAGCAGGAGCCACAGCAGGAGCGGCACCTCGGGAGGACGTTGCCGACTGTGCAAAGACCGGCTCACTGTTGTCGTTCGGTGCCACGGCCGATTCGGGCGCGGACCCTCCGCCGTCCCCTCCGCCAATAAAAGGAAGTCGCGGAGGCCGAATCGATCCGAGGAAACTCAGCGCTCCGTCACCTGGAGAATCGTCGCTGCCGAAGAGGGAAAACCGTTTCTTCGCGCCGCTCTCACCGGCCCGAGCGGCCGCCTGCTCCTCCTCTTCAATCAACGACATCAGGAAAGCATCGGGGACGTTGCGCTCGACGCGGACCCCGCCATTTTGTTTCCAGGTGGACATATCATTGGCCGTGACCTTCTGCTGCTGCGCGGCGACCCGGTCAAACTTCAGACGATTGCGCATCTCTTCTTTGATGGCGTTGTTCGTTCGGGCGGATTGCAGGGCCGCATCGCGATTGCGATCCTCGATGGTCTGCTCTGCCGATCGAGCCATCGTCGCCGCCGCCGCCGTCCCCTGTGCTTCCTGGGCCGAGGTTCTCACTTGCATCATCTCCGCCTGACGATAGGTGACCCCGCTCGGGAGTCCCGAGGTCATCCCGGCCGCTGCGACGGGGTCCACCGGGTAGGAGGAAGCTTCGGGATTCTGGGAAAATCCCGTCTCTGCTCCAAACGCAGCCAGGATCACACACAAACTCACACCGGCGAGACGGGCGGTCCTCACCGGAGCACAGGTTGAACGTCGAATTGGATCGGCCATATCGAGATTGCGGGAATAGCCCGGGGAACTATTACCCCCTCGCGAAGATCAAGTCCAATGATCGGCAGAATTTTTTAGACAAAATCGTAAAAAAGCCAAGATTATTCTCAATTATTTAAAAACCTTCCCTTCCGCTCCTGATTCGGGCGCTCGCGGGTTTCTGCAAAGGTGCGAGTATTCGCCCCTTTCCTGACCGATGGCCCCCAAAGTCTGATGCCGTCATTCCTCTCTTGAAGCGGCCCGCAGGACCGTCGAAACTCCCCGAAATGCCTGAACTGTCGAACTCGATCCTGGAACTGCGCGGCGTCACCAAATGGTACGACAGCGCTCCCGAACGCCGCATCCTCGAAGGGCTCGACCTGGTCGTGAACAAAGGGGAGCGCTTTGCCATCGTCGGGCCCTCCGGTTGCGGGAAGAGCACCCTTCTCAATCTCCTCGGCACCCTCGATGCTCCTACCGAGGGACAAGTCATCGTCGATGGTATCGACATCGCCGGACTCAACGAGGATGAGATCGCCCAGATTCGCTCGCAGAAGATCGGCTTTGTCTTCCAAATGCACCACCTCCTCCCACAGTGCACTGCCCTCGAGAACGCTCTCGTCCCCACGCTGGCCCTGACAAAACGCCCTAACTCCGCCGAAGTCGCCGACCGCGCCAAAGGCCTTTTCGAGCGTGTCGGTCTCGGTGACAAACTCGACCGGCTCCCTTCGCAACTCTCCGGTGGCGAGCGGCAGCGAGTCGCCATCGTGCGATCCCTCATCAATTCGCCTCGCCTTCTTCTCGCCGACGAACCCACCGGAGCCCTCGACGAGGACAACGCCAAGCGCCTCATGGAATTGCTCGCCGATCTCAACGATTCCGAAGGCATCGCCCTCATCGTCGTCACCCACGACCGCGCCCTCGCCGCCACCCTCGGATCGGTGCGGGTCCTGCATCGCGGCAAACTGGAATCGGCTTCCTGATCGCCGCACCATGACGTCCTTCCGCCTCATTCTCCGCTCCCTCTTCCACTACCGATGGATCCATCTCTCGGTCCTCGCGGGCGTGGCGCTGACCTCGGCGATCCTCAGCGGAGCCCTCGTGGTGGGTGATTCGGTTCGGGAGAGCCTCCGCCGCAACGCCGCCGCACGGATCTCAGGAATCGGCCCGGTCTTCCTCGGAGGAGATCGCTTTTTCACCGCCACCCTCGCTGATCGCGTCGCTGCCAAGCTTGGTGCAAACGCTCTCGTCGCCCCAGTTCTCCAAATCGAGGGAACAGCCGCAACTCGCGAAGGAGGAAAGCGCGTCAACCGCGTCCAGATCGTCGGGGTGGACGAACGTTTCTGGAATCTCTCCCTCGCCGGGGTTGCTCCCGATGGCTTCGCCGAGGATCGATTCGTCGCCATCAACCAAACCCTCGCCGACCGGATCGGAGCCAAGAAAGGCGACACTCTCATCCTGCGGCTCGAGATTCCCGGTGCTCTCTCGAAGGACGCCCCGCTCTCGGGAGAGTCCGAGCAGACCACACCCTTCACGGTCGAAGTGACAACGATTCTCGGGAGCGAGAATTTCGGAGCTTACTCACTGAAGTCCGAACAAGTCCCGCCCGCGACACTCTTCGTTCGCCGCCAGCGCCTCGAAACGGTGACCGAGCAGACCAATCGCGCCAACCTTCTCCTCGCCGACCGCTCCGTGGAGGCTGCCTCCCTCGCCGAAGCCGTCGAATCCTCGTGGCAGCTCGATGATCTCCAACTCACCGTCGCACCAGTCGCTGCACCCGGCGGAGGCGCGGCGAAGCAAATCATCAGCTCGCGCATCTTCTTCGATACCGTCCTCGTGAGGGCGCTCGGGGCGATCTCCTCGTCGAGTGCTCCCGTCCTCACCTATCTCGCCACGGACATCGCGAAGGCACCGGCGGAGCGCGGCACGCCCTACTCCATGATCACCGGAGTCGCCCCCGCGCTCAACGGCATCGTCACACCGGCTCTGCGTGACGATGAGATTCTTCTCTCCGACTGGCTCGCGGAGGATCTTGCGGCAAAGGAGGGCGACTCGATCACCCTCACCTACAATGTCGTGGGAGCCGGACGCGCCCTCGTCGAGAAGCGGAGAAAATTCACCGTCGCCGGGATCGCACCGCTCGGGAGCAATGGATGGGATCGCACCTGGACTCCGGAATTTCCCGGCATCTTCGATGTCGACGGACTCGATCAATGGGAACCCGGCATCCCCATCGATCGCGACCGCATCCGCCAGAAGGATGACGATTACTGGGACCAACACAAAACCACGCCGAAGGCATTCGTCACCCTGGCGGCGGCCCGTTCGATGTGGTCAAACCGATTCGGCGACGCCACCGCTGTTCGTTTCATCCTTGAGAACCCTGACAAACCTCTCATCGACCAGCTGCGGGAGAATATGAAGCTCACTGACCTCGGCATGACCTCTCGCGACTTGCCGGGCGAGGCAGCCGCCGCCGTGGCGGGATCGTTCGATTTCGGAGCGCTCTTCGCGAGCATGAGCTTCTTCCTGATCGTCGCCGCCCTGGTCCTCACCGGGCTCGTTTTTGTCTTTGGCATCGAACAGCGCAGTTCCCAGATCGGCCTGCTCCTGGCCCTCGGCTTCACGCGGAAGCGGGTGCGCCGCCTCTACCTTGCCGAAGCACTTCTCCTCGCCTTCGTCGGTGCGGCGCTCGGTTTGCTCGGAGGCTCTCTCTATACGCACCTGGCCCTCCGCGGCATGTCGGGCGTGTGGAGTGAAGCGGCTGCGGGAATGGAATTTGTGTACTTCCTGAAACCCTTCACCCTCGGGTTGTCATTCGACCTCACTGTGCTCGTCGCCCTCGCCGTCGTCTGGCTCGCAAGCCGCCGCGTCGCGGCGGTGCAGCCGGGCCTGTTGACGACCGTCCTGCTGCGTCGTCGAGAGCGACGACGATCGGCCGGAGCCCGGACCGCGCCCGACACCCCGGGTGCCGGCGGTCCGCGCCGTGGCGCTACCGCTCTTGCCGGTGGCGGTGCCAGGGGCGGAGGTCTCGCCCGGCATCAGGACCTGGAGCCGGGTGGCCGCACCGGCGACCTCGGTCAGGGTGGCGGTGGTGCTGATGCCGTCA
>CALDKL010000105.1 GCA_937898895.1 uncultured Verrucomicrobiae bacterium
GACTCGGCGAGAGCCAAGAGATCGAGAGCATCGGCTTCGATGAGACTTTGCCTGGGTTCATGGCCAGCGACACTGACCTGGGAAATGAACAGGTTTCGGTCTCGTTCGCGCACATCGTCGGTGAAAAGCCTCCCGACGATATTGCCGACGCGATTGCTGCCGGTGACGAAGAGGTTTTGGAGAGGATTCTGCCAGCTCAGGGTCCAGGCGATGGCCTCGTTCCTCGGGCGCGAGGCGAGGTGCAGGGTCAGCGCGGCGAATCCGTCTTTCAGGAGGGTGTCTTGTTCCCGAGTGTAGCGGATGCCGTGCTGCATGAGGTGCAGGTAGAAGTCGGTGTAGAGAGGGGAGAAATCGCCCCGGACGAGCAGGGCGTTTCGCTCCCGCACGAAGTAGCAGCGGATCTCGATGGCTTCAGTCTCGGCCTCCGGGTGAAAATCTTTGGACATGGGTGCGGCGGTGAGGCCGCCGGGAAGATACTTCGGCTTCCAGCCTAACGCGAACCCGGACCTTGGAAAAATGCCAGTTGCCGGGCCTTTCGTCACGGTGTTAGAAGTTCCGTTTATGAAGGAACCCGATCTGATCGAGCTGTTCAAAGGCAGCGCGGACTTCGCCCGCGTCAGCGAACGTTCTCTGGGGGAACTGGTGCGTGCCGGAGTCGTGTGCGAACCCGCAGTGGGCTCGGACATCATCCGCCAGGGAGAAGCCAGTCCGCAGATCTGGGTGCTCCTCCTCGGCGAACTCGAAGTCATCATCGACGGATCCGAAGCCAACCGCATTTCTCGCCCAGGGGAGGTCGTCGGCCAGATCAGTGCGGTTTCCCTCATTCCCGCAACGGCGACAGTCCGGGTGGCGGCACCCTCGACCTGCCTCGTCGTCTCGCACCAGTTGCTGCACCAACTCTTCGGAGCCTACCCGGACCTCGCCGAAGCGTTGCTCCGCTCGATGGCAAAGTATCTCGGCACGAAGTGAGTCCGGCTCGCGCAATCGCCGAGCATCGAAACACTGCCGATTCCGCGTGACAATCGCGCCGCCCAATGGTCGGCCCGATCTCGAAATTACGAGTCCATGCCCTGCTTCATTTCCTGAGAGAGCTGGAAGAGTCGGTGAACCTGCTTCAGGGGGATGTGCGCGATGTCGCTACGCCGCTCCACGCCGAGAAGGATGGAAAATGTGCCGAGTCCCTTGCCTTCGTCGCGCATTAGCGTGTTGGTGACCGATTTCCAGGGGTGAGCCTCGAGTTCGTATCCCCTCCGCGTCTCCGTGAGGAGGAAGAGATTCCGGTCGGTGATGACGACACACTGCTTGGTTTTGCTCAGAAGCCCGACTTTCGCCTGAACGGCAATGTAGTAGATGCTCTCTCCGGGACCAACCACGTTCGAGACTTCGCGAAAGGCGATGCCGACCCGCTGCGTATCCTGACCGTCGTCGACAAAATGGGTGATCTGTTCCTGCACTTCAAAAACCTCATGGATCGGTTTCCATTCGCCAATGCCTTCGTAATACACCATATCGCTCATCCCAATCTCTCCCTGATTCATCAAGTCGAGAAGATCTTCCTGGGTGTAAGGACCTCGGGGATCCCGCTCTCCGAGTTTGAGAATGGAAAACAGGAGTCCGGGGGACGGGGCGGTTTCGGCTTCGGCTTCGGCTTCGGCTTCGCTCATGAGGAAGGATGGATTCTGTATTTACATTGTGAAAGATCCCCTTGCGATCGGCAAGGCGAAAATTCTCCCTCCTTTGCAGGAAGCCATGCACACCGTCCTATCCGGTGACGCCGAGCCATTCGGTCGGCATGCGGCGAGGGCGACCCTCGGGCATCTGGACAAGGACGACCACCTGGATCGCCTCCGCAACGAGGCGAGGTTCGCCATCCGCCGAATCGACGGAGAGATGGAAGCGACAAACCGCACGAACCTTTTCCACTGAATCGAGAACAACGGACACACCCACGGTTTCGCCAAGTCGGGCGGGCGAGCGGTAATCGATCTCGGTCCGGACCACGGCAGGGAAGACGCCGGACTCCATCATTGCCGAGGCGGGCATGCCCAGCCCATCAAACAGCGCGGTTCGGGCCTTCTCGACGAACCGCAGGTAGGCGATATTCGACATGACCCCGCCGCAATCCGTGTCGTAGAAATACACAGTTTCCCGAATTTCTGCGGAAGCTACCGGATGGGGCTGGGCCATGCGAACAGATGGCGCGTTCCCCGGATTTAGGCAAGAACTCTCCTCCCTTCTCCACAACCATGCCAGGAAACGAGGCGGCACCCGCTCAATTCACCTTCCGCCCCCCCTGCCTCCTTCACGATGAGCATGCACGAGTTCACAGAGCTTGAGGGTCAACTCGTTCTTCAGCCCATAGTAGACACACTGGCGCTCCTTTTGCCGCGTGAGAATACCCGCCGCGGCCAGCAGGGCCAGATGCTTGGAGACATTGGCTTGCGTGGCACCCACGGCGGATACGATGTCGTTGACCGTCCGCGCTTCCGAGCAAACGGCTTGCAATATCTTCAAGCGCATCGGCTCGCCCAACAGACGAAACTGCCGAGCAACTGCCTCCAGTTCCTCATCGGTCAGCGGATGTTTCTTTTTGGCGGTTGACATATTCTTAATTGGTTATATGGTCATACATCGATTATGAAAAC
>CALDKL010000106.1 GCA_937898895.1 uncultured Verrucomicrobiae bacterium
ATGAGCTTGCGGTGCGTGAGGTCGCCGGTCGCTCCAAAAATGACCAGAACGCACGATTCAGGGTGGTTGCGCAGGCTGAGATCAGCCTCGCGAAAGGGGTTGTCTTCCATTGGGCGCAATGAACCAGCAGATTTCCCCCCAATGCAAATGATTTGGGCATGGAGTGGCGTTGGCGAAGCCCTGCGGAGTTAGGCAAAGCGAGGTCGCCCCATCCAGACGTCGTGGACCCCCTCGCTGTAGGTCGCGCCGACGAAGCGCAGGCTCTCTGTCCACGGTTGGCGGAGAGTCTGCCAAACGGTTTCCATCGTCTCATCCTCCATTCGGATCGTGCGCAGAGTCCATGGCTCATGCCAGACGCGAAAGGCGAGGGGACGGAATCCGGCGGCGGTATAGGCGGTGTAGCGCTCGACGAGAAACTCCTCCAGACTTCCCGGAGCCGCCATTCGCTCCGGACCGATAAACTGTCCGCGGAAGAGGCCTGTGTGGTTGCCCGACGTCACGACGACCGTTCCGGAGACTCCGTTTGGGTGGGTTTGATAGGACAAACTTCCCCTTCGGTAGGGCAGGCCGAACGTGGCAGGTCCCAATCGCACCGCGAGAGGATGATCGAGCCATTCGTGTTGGAAAAAAATGCCCCGTCCCCGGGCACCGCGCACATAGGTTCGCACGTTGAGGAATCGCTGTGTCTTCATCCCGGCGGTGAGCCAGCGCGTCCATCGTCCGCCAAAGGCCGGGCGGAAGCGGAGCATGGTGAACGCGACGAGGGAGACGTAGGCCTTTCCTTCGTGGAGGTCGAGAGGAAAGGGGATGGCCTCCTGCAGCGCGTCTGCGTCGACCTCGTAGTGGAGAAACACCATCTCTCTCCAGTCGCCCAGAAAGACGGGACCATTGCCCCGGCCGATCCGCATCGCATCCCGCGCCTCCCCCGAGAGGGTCGATCGCTCGGTCCGACCCTGTTCGGTCCCGGAATCGAGCGATGGGATTCTCATGGGAATCAGCGGGCGTAGGTGGTGACCCAATCGCGTTCCCGTGCCTCGGTCGGTTTGGGTAGGAGCAGATCGGCGAGAGCGGTCGCGAGTTCGTGGTGGCGAAAGCGAAAACCGAGTCCGTGGATACGGCAGGGCAGGCCGCGACGCCCGTTCAGGGCGAGGTCGGGATCGGTGTCGAGGAGTGGCGCACCGAGGCGCACGAGCCAAGCCGGGGAGGGGAGGCCGAAGGGCATCCGGAGAGTGCGGCGCAGGGTGTTCATGAATTCCGCGTTGGTGACGGGTTGAAGACCGGTGGCGTTGCAGATTCCGTGGATCGCCGGATTCCGGATCGCCTCGAGAAAGAGGCGCGTCATGTCCTCGAGGTGGATCCAGCTGATCCACTGGCGTCCGCTGCCGATGCGTCCGCCGAGCCCGAGCCGGGCGAGCCGGGCGAGCTTCGGCAAGGCGCCTCCGTCCCGGCCAAGGACCAATCCGATCCGAAGGACGGCCCATCGCATCTCGGGGCGAATGGCGCGGCCGAGTGCTTCCTCCCAGGCGATGCAGACGTCGGTGGGAAACTCGTCAGGGATGAAAGCCGATTCGCCGCAGAGGCGATCTCCCGCGTTGCCATAGATGGCGAGGCTGGCCGCCTGTACCCAGACTGCGGGAGGACGATACACCTGCCGCAGGGCGGTGCCGAGAACATCGCAGGAATCGACGCGGGAACGCAGGATCTCCGCCCGGTTGCTCTCGGTGCGGCGACATTCGACCGATTTTCCGGCGAGGTTGACGAGGGCGACGGCCCCCTCGAGTTCGCAGACCCACGGTTTCTCCGCAGTGCGTCCGTCCCATCGCACGGGACGACCGGGCCCTCGGTGATTCGCCGGATCTCTCGTGAGGACGACGACTTCGTAGCCCGCCCCTTCGAGAGCGGCGGCGAGAGCCCGCCCCAGGAAGCCGCTCCCTCCGGCGAGGACGACACGACCGCCTTCGTTTGTGGTATTGATAGGGATTTCCTTCATTTCAGGAGAAGACCGAGCGATTTTGCGATTTTGTCTCCCATGCGGATCGCGCTGACGGCTGATTTCGTGGGGAGTCGATCCATTTTTTCGTAGAAGTCACTGACGAGTTCAAAGAACCCGAGCAACTCCTCAATCTGACGTTTTGCATAGGCCTGCGAGGAGCCCTTCGTCGCCCCGGCCTCCGTGACGCAGGTGCGCAGTCGGGCGAGGGTGGGATCGATCTCGCGCCGCTTTCGCTCTGCCGCGATGATGCGGAAGAGTTCATGCACATCGTGAATCGATTCGAAATGATCGCGACGATCTCCGGTAAGATGGACAATGTTCACGATGCCCCAGTTTTGCAGTTCCTTGAGGCTGTTGCTGACATTGGACCGGGCCACCCCGAGCGCCTCGCAGATCTCCTCGGCGTGGAGAGGGCGCTCCGAGAGGAACAGCAGGGCGTGGATCTGGGCGACGGTGCGGTTGATCCCCCATCGGGTTCCCATCTCCCCCCAGTGGAGGATGAATTGTTGCGCAAAGGGTGGAAGTTCTTTCATTTCGGTTATTTCTGTCGTAACAGAAACTCGGGAAAGAACGATTGCAAGGAAAAAAGCGTGGGCTGACCGGTTTCGCGAAACACTCGGTTAGCCATAAATCGTGAATCTGCCTTGCCGACTCCGACGTGCGATCCGCCACCAAATCCACCCGAGACGGGTCCACCAAGGGGTGGAATCTCCGGTGAAACAGGTCCGGATTGCGAGGGGCGACCGGGATCACTTGCCAGACAAGGGGTTTTCCCCTTATCTTTGGGTCATGCGATCCCGATCTCTCGTTTTCGGACTGCTCCTCGCCTTTGCCCTGTGGTGCGAGGGGGCGGGAAAGCAGGCCAAGCTCTACCTCGTCACCTTCCATGTGGAAGGGGAGGAGACGGACAATCCGAAGATGGTCACTCCCGTGAAGCTGGGGCAGGAACATCGGCAGTATTTTTTCAGCAAGGTTCCCACGTTCACCGATCGGGACATCGCTTGGTTCTTCCCCTTCACTGCGTCGGACGGGGTTTCCTACGGGGCGGCTTTCCGGTTCAAGGAGCATTCTGCGACGAAACTCAAGGCGATCACGCTGACCAATCAGGGCAAATTGCTCGGCCTCCGCTGTTCCGACGCTCCCCTGCAGGCCGTGATGATCGACCGCCCCATCGACGACGGGGTTGTCGTGATCTGGAGCGGTTTGCAGCAGCGACATCTCCAGGAGTTCCGGAAGAAGTTTCCTCACGTGGATGACTTCCAGCCTGCGGACAGCCCTCAGTTTGCGGCACCGAATTGAGTGGGGGGGGTGAGGGCGCCCGGCGACCGACGTGGGCAAGGGAATGCTCGCGCATTGGCGGGGCTGTGCTACG
This sequence comes from uncultured Verrucomicrobiae bacterium, assembly GCA_937898895.1. Lineage (GTDB taxonomy): Bacteria > Verrucomicrobiota > Verrucomicrobiia > Verrucomicrobiales > DEV007 > Arctic95D-9. Next base: position 3,366 of record CALDKL010000106.1, read on the forward strand.
AGTCTCCGGATCGATTCTCCATTTTGCCCAATGCCACGCTGCCTCGCCCTCCTCTTCCTCGTTTCGGTGCTTTCGTCCGTATCGGTCCGCAGTGCGCCGCTCGGACTCGTGCTGCCGACGGACAATACGGCGATCTTTTCGGAGGATCCCTCCCGGTTCTTCATGTACACGGACCGCAATTTCGAAGGGGTCCTGACAAAGCCCTGGAGCGGCGGGGCCTATGGGTTCACGCGCAATCAGAAGCGCACCGCTGCGGGGATCATCCTGACACGGCTGCACGAGGGCATCGACATCCGCCCGATGCATCGCGATGCCGCCGGAGAGCCGCTCGACGAAGTCAGGGCCATTGCGACGGGCACCGTCGTCTACGTGAATGACATCGCCGGACAGAGCAACTACGGACGGTATGTCGTCGTCCATCATGATTGGGGGGAGGGTCCCTTTTTCTCGCTTTACGCACACCTCCGCAGCGCCTCGGTCGTGGCGGGAAAACCCGTCGCGGCGGGCGAGACGATTGCGAAAATGGGCTATACCGGCGACGGCATCAATCGAGAGAGGGCCCACGTCCACGTCGAACTGAATTTCATCCTCAGCGACCGTTTCCAGGCCTGGTATGGCGCGCATTTCACGACAAAGAACCACCACGGCATCTACAACGGGATCAATCTCACCGGCATTGACATCGCCGGACTCTTCAGGGCTCATCGGCAGAATCCCGCGATCACACTTCCCGAATTTCTCCGCCAGCACACCGAGGTCCACTACACGGTGCGGGTGCCAAAGTCGGGTGACCTCGCCATGCTCCTGCGCTATCCCTGGCTCGGGCGTGATCTCGACAAGGTGCCGGATCCGAAAGCCTGGGAGTTTTCTTTCGCCGCCACCGGTGTTCCCCTCGAAATCCGCCCGAGCGGTCAGGCCGTATCGGGCCCGGTGGTGACCTATGTGAAGCCAACGAAAGGCAATCACGCCGACTTCACCGTGGGGCGTCTTTCCGGCACGGGGAGCACTGCGACCCTTACTCCGGCGGGTTCGCGATACCTCCAACTGATCAGCGATTCGTTCTGAGCCGGGATATTTTTCCGAGAGGCGACGGAGGGAAATGGGACAATTGCCCCCTATCCGTAAATCTCTTCGAAGATCCCGCCGCCAAGGAGCCGGTCGCCCTCGTAGAACGCGCAGATCTGGCCGGGGGTGAGGGCTCGCTGTGGGCTCGCAAAGGTGAGCCGGGCGGTGGACTCGTCGAGCATCTCCGCGACAGCGGGCGCGGCCTCGGATCGGTAGCGAGGCTGTGCGAGCAGGGAGGGGGCGGCGGACAGGGGGCGGTGGGTCACGCTGATGCTTCCGACCCGACAGCGGGTCGCGTAGAGCCCCGGTGTATCCGCCCCATCGAAAGCGACGACGAGTTCATTCGTCTCCGGCCGCTTCGCGACGACGACATAGGCTTTGCCGAAGGTGTTCGAGGGCACTCCGAGTCCTTTCCGTTGGCCGAGGGTGTGGAGGTGGAGGCCGCGGTGGCGACCGACGGTTTCCCCTTTTAGATTGACGATGGTTCCGGGCGAGTCGGGGATGTAATGGGAGAGGAAATCGCTCATCCGGATCTGGCCGATGAAACAGATGCCCTGACTGTCTTTCTTCTCCGCCATGGGGATGCCGAGACGGGCCGCCTCGCGTCTCACTTCGGGTTTGGCGAGGTGGCCGATGGGGAAAAGGGCGGGGCGCAGCTGTTCCTGGCGGAGCAGCGCGAGGAAGTAGGTCTGATCCTTGCCGAGTGCGCCGCGCAGGAGATCGACCGATCCATCCGGACTTTGGACCCGTTTCGCGTAGTGGCCGGTGGCGAGAAAATCGAAGCCCTGTGCGTTCGCGAATTCGCGAAAGAGACCGAATTTCATCTCGCGGTTGCACATCACGTCGGGGTTCGGGGTGATGCCCTCCCGGTAGCCCGAGAGGAGGTAATCGACGACGCGGTCGCGGTATTCCTCGGTGAGGCTGAGAATGCGGAATTCGATGCCGAGGAATTCGCAGACGGCCCTGGCGTCGCGGATGTCCTCCTCCCACGGGCAGTCGCCGGGGAGTCCCTCTTCGTTGGTCCAGTTTTTCATGTAGGCACCGACGACTTCGTGCCCCTGCTCGAGCAGAAGCGCCGCCGCCACACTGGAGTCTACGCCGCCGGACATTGCCGCGAGGATTTTTGCCATGCGGGAATGTAGCCCAGGTTTCAGAACGTCATGCCGCCTTTTGTCCCGTCGCAAGGCGCATGATCGCCTCTTCGCCGAGTCCTTCCCTGGCCAGTTCGCCCGAGAGTCGCCCTTCGTGCATCACGAGGACGCGGTCGGACATGCCGATGATCTCTTCGAGATCGCTCGAAACGAACAGGATTGCCATTCCGCGCCGCGCGAGATCCTCCATGAGGGCGTAGATCTCCCGTTTTGCGCCGATGTCGATTCCCCGGGTCGGCTCGTCGAGCAGGAGCACCTGCGGATTCATCGCGAGCCATTTTCCAAGGACCACCTTCTGCTGATTGCCGCCGGAGAGGAAACGTACGACTTGCCGGGGGGACGGGGTTTTGATCCGCATCCGCTCGGTCATCTCCTCGGTGAGTCGGCGCTCTGCGGCAAGGTTGAGAAATCCGCAGCGCTGGTCACGCGAGATCGAAGCAAGGGAGAGATTGTCGGCCACGGCCATTTCCAGGAGGAGTCCCTGTTGTTTGCGGTCCTCCGGCACCAGGGCGAGGCCTGCCGCAATGGCCATGCTCGGATCCCGAAAGGATCGGCGAGTGCCGGCGACCGTGAGTGAACCTCCGCAGGCCGGGGTGATGCCGAACAGGGTCTGCAGCAGTTCGGTGCGTCCCGCTCCGACGAGCCCCGCCACCCCCACGATTTCTCCGGCGCGGAGTTCGAAGTCAATCGGACGCTCGGGATGGGCCGGGGTTCTGAGTCCCGAGGCAGAGAGCACCACTTCGCCAGGAGGGTGGGGGGAGTGGGCGTAGAATTGCGAGAGGTCCCGCCCGACCATAAGACTGACGATGCGCTCGTGGGTGATCTCCTCTCGGGAAAGTTCGCCGGCGTTCTGACCGTCGCGCAGCACCACGACGCGGTCAGCCAGTTCGATCACCTCGCCGAGGCGGTGCGAAATATAGAGAATGCTCACTCCCGTGGCACTCAGATCCCGGACCACTTTGAAAAGGCGTTCGGTCTCTCCCTGGGAAAGGCTCGAGGTCG
>CALDKL010000107.1 GCA_937898895.1 uncultured Verrucomicrobiae bacterium
CCGTGAAAAAGACACCGATTAAAAAAGCCGTTCCCACCAAGAAGGCGGCTCCGGCAAAAAAGACTGCCCCGAGGACGACTCCTCAAAAGGCAAAAGCAACGGCAAGAGGTGCCGCAGCAAGGAAGACCGCCCCAAAAGCCCCGGCCAGAAAAGCTCCCGTCAAGAAGGCCCCGGTGAAGCCCTCGAAAAAGTCGGCTCCCCTCAAGGCGGTAAAAAAACCCTCCCCGCCCAAAAAAGCCACCCCTTCCAAACCAAAGGCACCCGCAAAAAAGGTCGCCAACCCCCTTTCCAAGTCGGCTCCCAAGCCGACCAAACAATCTCCCGCATCGGCGAAAGCCGGAGCGAAACAACCGACCCTCCCCAAGTCGGCCCCGTCAAAACCGGCTTCCGTGAAGGCTGCGCCCCCCAAGCCCACCGCCTCCACAAAGCCGTCCCCCTCCCCTTCCAAATCAAAACCGGAGACCGCCAGGCCCGAACCCGCTCCCGTTGCGAGTTCGAAATCCGAACCACCCGTCAAAGCGTCTCCGAAGTCTACCGCACTCGTGAAAATTCCGCCAAAGAAACGACTTCCCGTGAAGAGGCGCCCTCTCTTCGCCCATCTTACCAACCAAGCTCCCGTTGTCCCGTCCGCCCAGGCCAAGGAAAAACCCAGGAAACTCTCCCCGGCTTTCCTCAAAGCACAGCGCCAGCGACTCCTCGACCTTCGCGACACCCTCGTCGATCAGATGTCAGGAGTTGCCCGCGACGCCATTCGCGGAGAGGACGGAGGAGACTCCTCGGCCTTTGGCATGCACCAGGCCGACGCCGGGAGCGACTCCTATGATCGCGATTTCGCACTCAACATTCTCTCTCAGGAGCAGAATGCCCTGTATGAAATCGAAGAGGCCCTCGTCCGCATCGACTCGGGAGAATACGGCATTTGCCAGGCTTCCGGAGACCTGATCCCACAGGCTCGGCTCGAGGCCATGCCCTTCGCCCGTTGCACCGTCGAATTTCAGGAAAAACTCGACAAGGAGCAGGCCGTGGGAAATTTCCGCGCTCCCGTCACCTCCCTCTTCGGACTCGAGGAAAAAGAAGTCTCAAAACCGTCGGACGAGGACGAGGATTGAAAATATCGTTTGAGATTCCCCGCAAACCCCTTACATTCCCCGCCCTTCGCGAAATACTTCACCCATTCTCCCCATGCCCAGAGAAGTCATTATTCTTGAATGCACCGAGGCCAAGACGGAAGGCGCACGCCCTTCCATCTATGTGACCACGCGCAACAAAAAGAGCATCCGTACCCCTGGTCGTCTCGAGAAGGTGAAATTCAATCCGTATCTCAAGCGCCGCACCCTCCATCGCGAGAAGCGCTGACCCCCACCCTGCCACCAATCTTATGGGCCCGAAAACCGAACAGAGAGCCATCAATCTCCGCCGCGCCAATCGGCGCATGCCCCGCCGTCGTTTTGACATTCCGGCGGAAAAGGTGAACTACCTCAACCCCGAGTTTCTCAGGAACTTCACGACGGAGTCGGGCAAGATTTACGCCCGCCGCACCACCGGCCTCTCGGCGAAACTGCACCGGAAGATCACACGCGAGATCAAGCGCGCCCGCGCCCTGAACTTGATGTGATCTCTTGTCCTCGCCAAGGGATCCGCAAATTTCTCCCTCACAGGGTCAGGTGCAACACCTGACCCTGTTTTGTTTTCAGCCTTCGCCATGTGCAACCTGTACGATATCGGGTCGGCCCGCCGAAATCGGGGCGACCGATGGGAGGCATCTCTGGAGAGGCTTCCACGCGTTCCTGCCGACGGGTATGCTCGGCGCAAAACCGACCCCTGCCCCGTCGTCCTCCGACAGGCGGATGGCCCCTGGGCCATGAGCATGCGATGGGGATTCGAACGTCCCTACAACCTGGCCGTCAACAATGCCCGCCTCGAGCAACTCGATGGCCCGTGGGAACGCCCCTGGCGGGAGCGCCGCCGTTGCCTCATCCCACTTTCCGCGTGGTATGAGTGGCATGGGCCCACCGGGCACAAGCAGACCTTCGCCTTTGTCTCAACGGATGGATCCTGGCTCTGGGCCGCCGGGATCTGGGAAGAAGGCACTCCCGGTGCCTCCTTTGCCATGCTGACTCGCCCTGCCGCGCCCGGCCTGTCCTTCGTCCACGATCGCATGCCCGCCCTGCTCGCCCCGGAAGACTTCGATGCCTACTTTACGGAGGAAAACCCGCGCGACCTCGTCGCCCGGGAGTCCTTCGCCGTTTCCGTTTTCCGCTGTCACAACCCCCTACTGCGCCTCTCCACCCATCGCGGCCCTGAGCCCATCGAGATGCTCCCAGGGTTCTGACCAACCCCGCGACCATGAGAAATCCGCTCAGTTCGTGCTTGTCTTACCTGAATTTCTTACTAAAGGTGAATGAGTTTTGGAATTTTAGAGTTGTTTTTGAGAAGTCCGCTCGCTAGTGTGGCCTCTTGGAGCAATCCGCTTTACGCAAATCAAACACGCAGACCCCATGTGGAAGGTATTGTTAGTGATCGCAGCCGTTGTCCTCGCTGGAGCCACGTATCTCAGCTATGACAACATGGGGGCTTTCAAGCAAAAGCTCGCCGACATCGAATCCCAAAAGGGACTCCTCGCGCAGCGCGAGGCCGATCTGAAAAAGACCAACGAGGAGATCGCTGTGCTCGAACAGTCGATCCAGGCACTGTCCACGGAAACCCAAACTCTCCAGACGAAGAAAGTCGATATCGACAACAAAGTTGCCGAGACCGAATCCAATCAAAAATCACAGAAATCCGCCCTCGATACCGCCAAGGCTGAACTCGACAAGTCCAAGGGACTCATCAAGGACATCGCCGGGATCGAGGCGATCCAGAAGGAGATGACGCAGATCCGCACGCAGATCGAGGAATCTGAGATCGAATTGACCCAGTTGGAAGGGGCCGTGGCAGCGGCCCAGGTGGAACGTGACCGCCTCGAGAAGGTCGCGGCCGAGCTTCATGCTCTGCGCACCGATCAGGAAGCGGGTGTGATCCGCGGAGAATTCCAGACGACGATCAAGAAGGCCTACAACCAATGGGGATTTGTTGTGGTTGGGGGAGGTTTCGACCAGGGGGTTGTCAATCGCGCCCAATTGGATGTCTATCGTCGGGGCCAGCCCATCTGTCGCCTGCTTGTCACATCGGTGGACTCCTCCGAATCCGCTGCGGATATCGTGGCCGGTTCGCTCGCCCCTGGCCAGTCCGTCCAAGTGGGCGATACGGTTGTAAAATCCGTCCGGGTTCAGACTCCGGCAGTCGTACCCGCCTCCGCTCCCGGTGGCGGCGCGGCCGCTCCCGCAGCGGGAGGCACTCCGGCTCCTGCGGCAGGAGGTGCGGCGGCTCCTGCAGCCCCGGATCCGTTTGGTGGCATGGCTCCCGCTGGCGGCGCGGCTCCAGCCGGAACCCCTCCCGATCCGTTCGGTGGTGGAGCCATGGCTCCGGCACCCGGTGCCGCCCCGGCCCCAGGAACACCACCGGATCCCTTTGGCGCACCGGCTCCGGCACCG
>CALDKL010000108.1 GCA_937898895.1 uncultured Verrucomicrobiae bacterium
TAGTCCTGCATGGCCATGCCGGTGAGGTCGGTGAAGGATTTTTCGATGAGGCGCTTTTCGAATCCGCCCCGGGGCATCGACGCAGGATCGAAGGGAGCGGCGCGATGGATGCAGGCCTCGATCTCGTCGAGGGCGTGGGTCGCCTCGGGCAGAATCTCGATTTCGGATACCCCTCGCCAGAAGCGATGGTGCTCGTCTGCGAGCAGCATCATCAGCTTCAGCACTGAAACCCTCGCGATGGGCTCGAGATGGCGCTTGTCGCGGAGGAGACTGCGGAGAAACTCGAGTTCGGCTCGGATGAGCGAGGCACCGTCACCTCGGGTCGTGAAGACGTGCAGGTTCTCGTCGCGAGGATAGCGGAACCAGGACTGATCGAAAAAGAGCGAGGGCACATTCGGCGACCGGACGATGATCTCGTATTCGCGGGTGAGCCATTCGGGCAGATAGCGGACTCGCGTCAGCACCACCTCATCAGGTTGTTTCACGGAATGGCGAATCCCCGGATTGACCATCATGGCGACACCCTCGCGCACGGCCTGGGTGCCGGCATCGCTCTCGTGAAGGAAATTGCCCTCCTGCACGAAGAAGATCTCCGGGAAATTCGTCGCCGGGAATTCGTAATCGTCGATCAGATGAAACTGCGTGATCCGCACCGGCCAGCGACCGGAGTTTACAATACGGTTTTCCGCGATACCTGATTTTTTGAAAAAGGGGGCCATGTCTCAGCAGTCGGCGGTTCGGTCAGGGGGCATTTCAAACTTCTCGGGATAGCGGACATTGACCAGAGTCAGGCCCGCCGCCGGAGCGCAGTAGGGGGCCTTGGCCCCTGCGGTTCCGCCCCCGAGGAGAGACTCCAGATCTCCCTGGGAAATCCTGCCGTGCGCAACATACACTGTCGTTCCGACAAGGAAACGGACCATTTTGTAGAGAAATCCGTTTCCGCGGAAGCGCAGGATCACGCCATGCCCTCCGTTCGCCGCTTTCCGAACCGAGGCCTCGTGCAGCGTGCGCAGGGTATCGCGGTCCTCGTCGTAGCCATCGTGTCGCTTCGCGGAAAACGGGCGGAAGTCGTGGGTGCCCACGAATGGGACGAGGATGGGGGCGAGGGCCTCCGCCGTGAGTCCTCGCTGGTGCCAGGCGAGTCCGTGTTGCAGCGGCGGGAGGACCTCCCCGGTGGCGATTTCGTATTCGTAGGTCTTCTCGATTGCCGAGAAGCGCGCGTGGAAGGCAGGATCCACTTCGCGACAGGCGAGCGCACGGATGGAGGGCGGCAGTTTTGTGTTCAGCGCCCGCATCCATTCGCCCCCACCCATGCGCCAGTCGGCCGGGGCATCAAAATGGGCGACCTGGCCGACCGCCCCGACCCCGGCGTCGGTGCGACCCGATCCCTGCACCGAAGTGATCTGTGGGCAGATGGTGGCAATGGCGGCCTGCACGGCGTCCTGCACCGAGCCCCCGCACGGCTGGCTCTGCCAACCGGTGAACGGGCGTCCGTCGTAAGCGAGATCGAGTCGGAAGCGAGAGAGAGTTGAGGGTAACGGATCGACCATGGCGGCGGACTACCTTACTCCAATTTTCTCCCGATACGGTTGCCAAAGCGACAGCGATGCCGTCTATTCCGACGTGCTGCAAAGACCTCCCCATCTCGATCTCGTGGAGCACCTGAAGTTCCTCCACAAACAGGTCCTTCCCCTGTTTTTTTTACTTTGCGCACTCGTCATGCTCGGATTCATCGTCATCCGGGCGGGGCAGCAGGGAGTCGATCTGCCTGCGCCTGGGTCCGAACCCGACCGGATCGGAATGCTGCGAGTGGGCAAGCCGCTCGATCCTGGGTTTGATCTGCTCAGTCCGGTTGAGATGGTCCTCGCGCCCGAAGGCCCGGTATTTGGGAGTCCTCTAGCGGCGTTTCCCTCGCTCGTGGGGGAGGGTTCGGACTCGGAGCCGCTCGTCCGGGCGGCGGCGGACGGGGTCGTCGTCACCGCCTCGAGCAAACCTGGCAGTGCTGGAGTTGTCCTCCTGCATGACCGACCCGACGGTGTCGTGGAGACAATCTACGAAGGCCTTTCGGCGATTCGCGTCGGGGTGGGGGGCTCCGTTCGGCGCGGCGATCCCCTTGGCACCGTTTCAGATCGGAAGGTACTTCGGTTTCGAGTTCGCGGTGCTCCTTTGCTGGGGTTGGAGATGGCGGTGGGGGAGACGGGGACGCTACTCGACACCTGGATCGCCCCGAAGGATCGACTCGCGGCTCCGCCGCGCGGAGAAGCGATCGAGCCTGGAGCCCTGATGCTGCAGGAGGCACCGTCCGTCGACCTTCCGAAGTGACACGAGGTTCATCGGCTCGGTTCGTCCCCAAAGGCGTCTTCGTAGAGTTGCACAAAGGCAATGGTTGACCAGGCCCCCGTGATGAACATGCCAAAGTAGAGTGCCACCATGCCAAGAAGCGAGAGCACCATGTTGGTGATCGCAAAGAGGGTGAGCTTGCCCAGGTGCGGCCGACTGGCGACCCAGGCGAGGGAAAGGGATTCGCGAGCCGACAACCCGCAATCGAGTGAGAGCAGCGTGGCGAGGAATCCTATCAGGGAAAACACCAGCATCGGAATCATGAGAACGAAAAACAGGATCACGGATCCCGCGATGAGGAGGATCGGGAGGACCCTTTCACCCTCGCCGGAATCGAGCATCTCCGCCCCCATCACCAGGCCCACGATCAGCACGGCCGAAACCAGCAAGAACACCACGGTGGAGATTCCGACGACGATCAGGTTCAGGATCGCGAGAGGACCGAATTGACGCTGAAAACCCTCGAACAGTGTTTCCACCGAACTCTCTTTTCCCCGCATCGGGAGCAGGTAATACCAGTAGAGTCCTCCCATCAGAGGGAACATCAGAAAGAAAATCGGCGCATACAGCTGGCTCGCTACACCGAGCAGGATAGAGGTCAGGGCAAAACAACCAACAAAAGGCCAGAAACGGGAAGTCAGGTGATTCCACGCCCGTCCGTAGGTCTCGCGCAGTCTCGGGCGGAAGTCCGCACGCAGCCGCGCCGGACGCGGGGTGTAGAGGGCCGAGGTCTTCGGCACCGTTGGCGGGACCGATGACAAGACCGGAGGCATCGACGGCGGCATCTTTTTTGGTTGCGGAGAGCCCGCCAATTCGCTCTCTGAATACGCAATCCAATCAGGCAAACCGTCGCGCCAGACCAGGGTCGTGCCCCCGATTTCTCCGGAGACTTGCAGTCTGCTGAGGACATCCGCCATGACGGGACCGCAGCGCTCGCCACCTTTTTCGTAAAACCAGATCGGATCGTTGTTCATGGTGGATCGTTTGAAGCGAAAAAATCGCGTCCGCTGCAAAGGATGTCACGGGTCACGGGTCACGGGCGATGGGGTGGCCTCCGTGCGTGTCCCCGGTGTGGCTTCCCCTGTTGCCGAGATGGGCTTGGATTCGGGTTTGGCCTCCGGTTTTGGTTCGGGTTCCTCGAGAGCGATGAGTTCGGAAACGGTGACAAACTGGTATCCCTTCGCCAGCAGTTGGTCGAGCGTGTCCGGCATGGCGTCGACGGTGGGTTTGTGCAGGTCGTGGGCGAGGAGGATGGCACCGGGGCTGGCACCGTTGACGAGACGGCTCGTGACCACGGCGGGTCCCGGTCGCTTCCAATCCTCGGGATCGACTGACCAGAGGATCGTGGGATACCCGAGTTCTTCGAGCACGAGTGCTTTCTGATCTTTCTTAATCGCTCCGCCGGGGGGGCGCATCGAGAGCGGTGCCACTCCGGAAGCCTTGAGGATCTGCTCGTGGGCGGACTCCAACTCGGCGAGGAGACTGTTGTCGGACATGCGCGAAAGCGTGCCGTGAGTCACGGTGTGATTCCCGATTTCGTGTCCTTCCTCGACCATGCGTTTGAGGATCTGCGGATTGTACTTCACCATGTTCCCGACGACGTAAAAGGTCGCTTTGATCTTTCGCGCCTTCAGCATGTCGAGCAATCGAGGCGTATTTTCGGGATGCGGCCCGTCGTCGAAGGTGATGGCGATCACCTTGCGGCTTGTCCGCACCTGGGTGTAGGTGTCGCGCACGGGTACGGTCCATCCGCCTTCGCTCTTGGGGGGCTCCGGCAGAGCTTCGCCCCAGGTGGGGGCTTCAAGCCCGGCGATCAGAGGCGGCAACGCGACTTTCAACTCTCCGGGCAGGGGCGAGGATGCCCTCTTCGACACGGAAGAAGGCACCTGACAGGATGTCAGAGCAGCCAAGGGGAGGAGTAGGCAAACGGAAAATCGCATGGCCGGGGCCAAGTGTCCGGCGGTCGCGGCGGATTTTCAAGGTGCAAGTGAAGGTTCCATCCGCTGTCATCGTCGCAGGCTTTTGACCAGGACACGGGGGGGATGGGTAGTCACGGAGGGCACCGGAGACACGGAATCAAGGGAAAGAATGCCGGTGAATGTGCGCGTCCGGAGCGTTCCGTGGCTCTCCTTTTTCGAATTCAGGTTTGCCTCGCCCTATTCGGGCGGACAGGGTCAGGTCGGTGATCCGGCAGGGTTCGATGTGCGGAATCGGTGGCCATGCAGCGGGGGAGCAGCTACCTTGCCGACATGTCGATCCATTGGCATATCCTGGGCCGGGCGGGAGCAGACAACGCACTCCACGTCGTGGTCGATTCGGGTCAGGCGCGGGCGAGCCTCCTCTTCGACTGTGGCGAGGGATGTCTGGATGACTTGAGGAGTTCCGAGGTACAGGCAATCGATCACCTCGCCTTCTCCCATTTTCACATGGACCATGTGTCGGGATTCGACGGATTCTTCCGCCGAAATTACAATCGACCCGATCTGCCCGTGTCGGTGTGGGGGCCGACGGAAACAATTGAGCGGATGGAGCATCGCTTCCGGGGGTTTGTCTGGAATCTCCATGCCGATCAACCCGGCGAGTGGATCGTTCGGGAGATCGGGGAGGACAGGATCGGGACGGCACGTTTTTTGACCCACGAGGCCTTCCGCTGCCGCCGTCAGCCGGATCGACCCTACCGCAGCCCCATCGTGCATGAGGCTTCTTTTTGGCATCTCGAGGCGCAGGCGCTGCCGCATGGATCGATCCCTTCGATAGCCTATCGAGTCGTCGAGGCACCGAGGCGCAACATCGATCCGGCGGCGATGCATCGGCAGGGATATCTGCCCGGCGCCTGGCTGAAGAAGGTGGTCGACGAGGAAGAGGGAGACGAGGAGACGCTCGTGGAAGTGGCGGGTCGTCTGGTGAAGGTGGGGGAAATCCGGCAGGATTTGCTCGTCACCACGCCAGGGGCCTCAATCGCATGGCTCACCGATTTCCGCGTCGAGCCCGGTTCGCGGGAGTGGGCGGGACTCGTCGCCTGGCTGCGGGGCACCACGACACTGGTTTGCGAATGTCAGTATCGCGCCGCCGATGCCTCTCTCGCGTCAAAGAACGCACACATGACGGCGGACCACGTCGGACGGCTTGCGGCAGAGGCCGGGGTCGGGCGGCTCGTCCTCCAGCATCTCTCGCGGCGGTATGGCATGATCGACTGGATCGCGATGCGGGACGAGGCCCGCGCCTTTTTTCCAAGGGCGGAATTGCCTGCGGAATGGGAGCTGCGGTAGCCCGCGTTTCTCGATCATCCGCGACGGTTTCGCTCTCAGCCCGATGTATCGGAATCGTCAGATTTGTGGAGTTGTTATTGACAAATGCCACCCCGATTTCCGAAAATTCCGTTATGAAAACCATTTGGGCTCATGTGGCGGCATTGGTTTTTCTTTCCCTCGCTCCATTCGGAGTTCCCGCTGCGGATGGCGGCAATGCGGGGGCGGCCTCCGATCTCTTCGGATTCAGGGGGGATTATTCCGGAAGGGTGACCTTTTCCAGTGGCGGGATCGGTCGACCGAGAGTCAGCATCCTTTCCCGAAGAAATCGGGAGATCGGCAAGATCTCGGCGAGGACTCAGGTGTTTAGCGGCGGATTGAGCATGACTTTTCAGGAGACCCTCCGGATTCGAGGCCGTCGGGTCTCCTACTTCGTGAAATTTTCCGGTCCCGCGGTGGTGTCAGGGCGTGGCACGGGAAACGTCACATTCCTCGGAAACTCGATCCGCTACCGTGTTCCAGCTACGGTTTCGGGTGGTGCCTTCGTCATCAATGGGGCCATGCGAAAGAGCGGCTCCCGAACCATCATCACTGAACGGTGGGTCGGCCCCACCGCCCTTGTGATTCAGTTTCTGCTCACGAAACAGGGGGCATAACCGGCTTGCTTCACCGGGCGGAGGGATTACCACGAAACCCCCGACAAAACCGAAGCGGGCAGGGTGCGGACGAGATACAGCGCCGCGAAAACCTTGAAGTCGATGTGGAGTCCCTCCTCCCGGCGGTCTCGGCACCAGTTCGCGACGTCCGATAGGGCTACGTAGTGAACGCGGATGTCTTCACGGTGGACACCGCCTCCCTCGGTCATCCGCACGAGACCGGTGGCGCAGTAGAGCGTGATGAGTTCATCCGTCAGCCCGGCCGAGGAGGTACCTTCGAGCAAAAGCGTCCAGTGTTTCGCCTCGTATCCCGTTTCCTCCTTCAGTTCGCGCTTCGCCGCAACGAGGAGCGGCTCGTCTTCCTGCAAAGGAATGTCGCCGGCAAGCCCGGCAGGCAATTCGATGACGGATCGACCCACCGGAGGCCGATATTGTTCGGTCAGGATCACGCGGTGATCCTCCGTGATCGCGAGCACGGCCACGCATCCTTTGGCATTGGAGCGGGTCACAAATTCCCAGCCGCGAGCGGTGCGACGGTAGGTGAGGAAGCTGCCCTCGTGAATCGTCTCGGCGTCTTCCGGCATGGCCGTCGATCAGATCCTCGGGTCGAGGACGACCTTGTTGTCCTCGAAGCGAACGTTGGGCATCTGCTGGAGCACTTGGTATTCATCGACGAGGGAATCGCGCAGCCTCACAAACAGTGCCACCACCGGAGCCACGGTGCGCGATCCCAGAGAGATTTTTCCGATGTGCCAGGCAGTGGGTTTGTAGACGATCTGGCGGCGAAACTCCTCTGCGCTCAGGTCAACGCTCATCGTGATGGCGCGGCCAAAGATCTCGCGCTCGAGGATGACCTCGGCTTTCGACGGGGAGAAGTCGATGTAGATGCCTCGGAATTTCACGAGTGCGGCCATCATCCCCTTCTGCGAGCCGGAGAGTCGATGATTGAGATACCGATTCACCTCCTCTTCGGAAAAAGTGAGTGCGGAGTTGCGATCAATCATGATCTTCTGAGTCTCGGCGAGAAGGTTGCGGGGCTTTGCTCCGTCGGTGAGTCCGACGGCGTGGCCGCCAACAGCAGACAGGTCTTTTGGCATCGCGACCAGGACAACGACGGCCAGCATCCCGAGGGCAACGAGGGTGAGCAGGACGGTGATCGGGGAAATCCCGCCACCGTAGACGACCGGTTTGGGGGCCGGGCGGCGACCGGTCGTGGACGGTTTTCGTTGCGGGGCGCGATGGACCACTTTCTTTTGCTCCGGGGCGGATCGCTGCGGAGGGGTGGTCGGAGCGGGCGGGGCCTCATCGTAAACGCTGTAGTCCGCGGTTGGGGGGGGACTCGCATCGCCCGCCTCCCCTTCGGCGACTGGCTGAGGCTCGGGTTCGGGCTCCGGAAAATAATAGGCCTGGCCCTGTTCGTCGAAGTAGTAGGCGCGGCCCTGTTCGTCGTAGTAGACTTGATTCGGATCGAAGGATTGGGCGGCACCGTAGGATTGGTTCTCATCGACCAGGGCGGAGGCCGGATCGTAGGCACTCTCTTCCGAATCGCCATACCCTTCCAGGGATTCGATGGATTCTCCGGCCCCAAGTTCGGATTCGGATGGGGAGGTGGGGTCTTCCTGACCTTGGGACGAATTCATGGAGTGGATCGGGAGAGATGGGCACCCTTTTCAGTTGCCTGAGCCGGAACTCGCAGGAGCCGATGGTGTGGAGGCGGATTTGGACTCCCCGGAAGAGCCACCAGAGGGGGAAGAAGGAGCCGAGGAAGAGGAAGATTCGGCAGGCTTGTCCGCGCTCGCCGCCTTTTTGTACGAAGCGCTGCGGTAATCGGTCTCATAAAAGCCCGAACCCTTGAAAAGGATGCCAGCTCCGGTGCCGAGGAGCCGTTTGACCTGGCCGTCGCAGGAATCCTGGGGACAGTCAGTAAGCCGTGCGTCTTTCATCGATTGAAACACCTCGAAGCGGTGTCCGCACTTTTGACATTCGTAGTCGTAGGTAGGCATGGGGCAGGAGGATCAGGGAATGCCCGCACTATCGCGACGGCGATTCATCCTTCAATCCGATTTTTCCGACAATTGGGTCGGAAGAAGACGGGCTCCGGACTCAGGGGGGGCTCATGAGGAGCAGGTCGTGCGGTCGCAGCAGGTCCCGGAGGGTGTATTTGTCGAACGTTTCGAGAAAGGCGTCGCGAGCCTCGCAGATCACTCGTTTCAGCAGACAGGTTCTGAGGATCGGGCAGGAGCCTCCGTCGGCTCGGAGGCACTCGACAAGGGCGAGGGACTCGGTCGCCCGAACGACCTCCCCGAGATTGATCAGTGCGGGCGCACGGGCCAGAAGAAATCCTCCACCTCGGCCTCTCCGGGTTTCGAGGTAGCCCAGTTTTCCGA
The DNA here is from genome assembly GCA_937898895.1 of uncultured Verrucomicrobiae bacterium. Lineage (GTDB taxonomy): Bacteria > Verrucomicrobiota > Verrucomicrobiia > Verrucomicrobiales > DEV007 > Arctic95D-9. The sequence continues at coordinate 8,632 of CALDKL010000108.1, forward strand.
GCTTGTGGGTGATTTTGACGAGATGGTTCTCGGAGATGCCGTTGGCAGCCGCGACCTCGGGCACCGTGATGATGCGATCCGGGTTCCGTCCCGCAAAAATCAGGGTGCGCAGCGAATAGTCGGTGAAGCGACTGAGTTCCATAAGGAGAGGAATGGCGCGAGTCCCGGATCTGTTTCCGGGGCGGCGGGATCACGGCTTTCCGCTTGTCCCGGAGGCGAGGGGCATGGAGATGGCAAGTCCACCAAAGCGATCCTCGAGAGACTTGCGGTCGCGGACATGGCATTTGAGGCATTCGTTCTGGATGCGGATCATGCCCACGTAGCGAAACCGCCCCTCTTCGACGGCCTCATATTCTTCCTTGCCGGTAAAGAGGGCGGCGACGGCGTTTTCCTCGAAACGATCTTTGGGCAGATGGTCCTTGCCCTTGTTTGCGTTGCCGCCAAGCCAGCGAATTTCGACGAGGTGGGATCTCGCCATTTCGGCAAAGACATCGTCGAGCGATTGGGAAGGGAGGCTTTTCTCGACGGAGTTCTCGTCAAAAAAGTCGCGATGCATCACCTGCAGGGCACCATGAACCAACTCGTGGATCCACCGGGCGCGTCCGCGGGCTTCTTCGACCGAGCGGGGCAGATTCTCCTGAACCTTGGCGGCATCCGCAGCGGGTTCCTCTCCCAGGGCGGAATCAAACCAGATTCCTCCGAGGATCACAAACAGTAGGCTACCGAAAACGACGATCATCTGACGAATCCCCGCCAGAAAGGAAAGAGGCTTGCTGAGCATCGTTTAAGTTGTATTTCGGGTGCAACTTTTCAAGTGATATTCCAGGCGCGATTGAGGGTGCCGCTCGCCGCAGGGTTTGCTTCAAGTCAGGCGACTTACTCCGCCTCGGCTCCGCGGAAGGTGGCGAGGAGAAATGCCACCGGATCGCTGTTTCCCTCTCCGGCGAGGACACATCGGGAACCCGCTGCTTTGCAGGCTTCCTCGATCTGACGTGCGTGTTCGGGATGATGGAGATAGTGGTCCCGGGTCCGCGAGGGGCCTTCGGGCCCTCGATTGCCCACGAAGACGGGGGCGTCTTCCTTCGAAATCCAGGCGAGCATGTCGCATTCACGGAGGATGGACTTCGCTTCCGGTTTGGCGAGGTCGCTTTGCTCCTTGAGGTGGTAGAATTCTGCCACCTCGTTCGGAGAATTCCACCAGGCCGGATTGGCCGGGCCGAGGAATCGTTCCCAGCGGGTGAGGTCGTAGGTCGCCTGCGTTGCCACGAGGACGGCGGCCTGGAGGCGTGACGATTCGCGCAGGACGGGATCCTCCGCCTTTGCGTCCGCCAGGTCGTCCCGCGTGGCGAGCCACAATGAGGTGCCCGCGCCGGCCGATCCGCCCCATCCGGCAAAGCGGGATTTGTCGAGATTCCATTCACCGGCCCGGGTCCGGAGAAACTGCACTGCCCTCGCGGCATCATGCAGGATGTCCTGGATGGGTGCGTCCTTGCGAAAACGATAATTGATCGCGGCGCAGGAAACTCCGTTTTCGAGGAGTCGGGAAAGCTCCGGAGAACCCCGCCATTTTGATTTGTCTCCACCGGTGAAACCGCCGCCGTGGATGAAAATCACGAGAGGGCGGGGACCCTCGCCATTCGCTTTCCAGAAATCGAGCACGTTTCGATCATGAGGGCCGTAGGCGACATCGGTCTTGCTCGGCGCAGGGGCGGTGTGGCTCCCGTCGCTCGCACTCGTCCCGCCCTTGCCCGATAGGGTGGTTTTGGCATAGGCGATGGCTTCCTCGCGGGTCAGCTTGCCGTCGGCATTTGCGTCGGCAGCGGGGAATCGATTGAGAAGGGCCTGGATTTCCGAATCGCTCGCCTTCTCGAGACGGGCAATCACGTTTTGGGCGTTCGCCGCAGCGGGGGCGAGCAGGAACAAAAGTCCGGGAAGGAGGGAAAACGGGAGTCTCGAGATCATGGTTGGATTCTTCTCCAGACGTTCGCGACTCCGTTTTGGTTTCAAACATCTTCCGGGAGAGGTTTCCCTTTTGTCTCCTTCAGGAAGAAGAGTGTTACCAGGCCGACGAGGAAAATCAGGCTCATCCACTGGCAGGTCTCGCGGAAGGCGGCGAGCTTCGCGGCCGGGGTGGTCGCCCCGGCGGCGAGGGATTGCAGGAGAATGCCCATGGTGAACGGGCCGCTCGCAGCAAGGAAGCGGCCGACGTTGTAGCAGAAACTCGTGCCTGTGCTGCGGAGTCGGGTCGGAAAGAGTTCGGGCAGGTAGATGGCGAAGCCCGCGAAGAGGGCGAGCTGGAAGAAACCCATCACCCCACTCATCCAGATGTCGGAGACGCCATTGAAATATTCGAAATATGCCCAGGTTGCGGCCATCGCACCGATGAACCCGATTGCGAAGGCGGGTTTGCGCCCCGAGCGCTGGGCGAGCCAGGCAAAGGCGATCATCCCGAAGAAGGCACCAATATTCTGGACGATGCTGTTGACGCCTTTCCAGTGGGCGGCCTTGCTGGCAATTTCCGTGTCGGCGACTCCCTGTTCGCGAAGGGAGTTCGAGATCACGTCTCCCACCAGTTCGGGCGCGAAGAATCCGATGCCCCACAATCCGATGACGCCAGAGATACAGAGCAACATGCCGAGCAGCGCGGGACGGCGCCAACGCGACTCACCGAGCAGGCTGGCGTAGGATCCCATTCCCTTGCCCGCGAGTTTGCTTGCGGCGCGGGCGTGGATCCATTTCTCCGGCTCCTTCAGCTTGATTTGAATAAAGACACACAGAAAGGCGGGGATTGCACCCATCAGGAAAGCCATTTTCCATGCCGTGCCCGGACTCAGGGTGCCTGCCTTGATCAGATTTCCCACCCAGATACTGATGAGTCCTGCGGTGATGTTTCCGACTGCCGAGAGCGCCTGGAGCATGCCGAGTGCCCCTGCGCGGGAGCGGTCGGGAAGGGAATCCGCCACCAGTGCCACGGCCAGACCAAAGACCCCACCCACACCGAGACCGGTGATGAAACGATAGATGGCAAAGTCGAGCCAGTTCCGCGAAAGTGCGGAGAGGCCCGTGAAGACCGAATAGAGGAGCACCGTCGTGGTGAGCATCCGGGCGCGCCCATACTTGTCGCCGAGGGATCCGAAGATCAATCCTCCCATTGCCCAGCCCGCCACGAAGATGGAGGTGGCGAAGCCACCGTATGTTTTGAGAATGGTAGGGTCTGTTCCTTCCGGCAGGAGGTTCGCGAGTGCCTGCTGGCGGAAGAGGAGGAAGATCTGCTGATCGAGGCAATCGAAGAGCCAGGCCAGCGAGGCCATGCCAAAAACGAACCAGTGATAGGGAGTGAGGGAACGCCACCAGGGGCCGTGCTCGAGAGATGCAGAGGAAGTCATGAGTCGTGATGAAAGATGGTGCGGAGAAATCGCCGGACCCTGCGCATCGTGTCGCATTGCGAAGAATGCGTCAAGCGCAAGAGCGCGAGCGGCGGTCTGCCTGTGGTCCCGATGTGCGCCTTTGGGGAATCTTCGCGGGAGAGCGGCCGGCTCCTCACCGAGTCGCCACTGCCTTCGTACGGGAAAACTTTAGCACTCGTCCGTGCAGGCTGTATTCCGAGACGAAGAGATCGCCCGCCGCGTTGAAGGCGACTCCGTGCGGGGCATTGACCACTCCAGGTTTCCACTTTGCCGGTTCAATCTGGTTTGTCCCCACTTCCTGCGGATTCGGATTCGCTCCGAGGCGGGCGACGACGCGATTTTCCTTATCAAAAAGAGTGACCCGGCCCTTGAGTTCGCCGACGGCCAGCAAGTCACCCTGCACCACGGCGGCGGCGGGAAAGAGAAGCCCCGTCGCGATCTCGCCGAGCAATTCGCCATCCAGGGAGAGATGCACGACACGGTTGTTGGCCCGGTCTGTACCGACGAGGCGTGGGGGATCAAAGCGGTTGTCGATTGCGATCTTGTGCAGCGTCTTGAAGAGGTAGGGGGCAGTCTTGCCGCCAAAGGTGGCCAGATATTCACCCTTCGCGTTGAAACGATGCACCCGGTCCGAGGCGTAACCATCGGTGACGAAGATGTCCCCGTTCTTCGCCACCGTGCAGCCGGTCAGTCGCAGGGCGGCCTGCTGGTTCTTTGGATTGACCTGCCAGTATTCTTTGGGGATGGATTCGCCGGGAATCGTCAGGACCACTTCGCCGTCGAGGGTCAGTTTCAGGATCTTCCCGGCGTTCAGTTGCGGACCGTAAAGAAACTCTCCGTCAGCCCCTTGATGAATGACGAAGCCGTGGAAATCGGTCGGAGCGTTCTTCACGTTGCGGAGGTAAGTGCCATCGGCCGAATAGACCTGCACTCCCGAGCGTAGGCCCTGCATGAGACTGACGTAGATGTTCCCGTTGGAGGCGATCGCGATATCGCCGTGCTGGTTCCCCATTTCGGACATTCCTTCCGGCAGTTTCAGGGGATCGGGGCAGGTCGTCCAGGACGGCGCGGCGGCTTCGGGTGCGGGGGTGGGTGCCGATTCCGGGAGAAGGCTCTCGGAGCGAAGGCTCTCGGAGCGAAGGCTCTCGGAGCGGTTGGACAGGAGGAGTATCACACCCGCAGCCACGGCGGTGGCGATACCGGGTGCGAGGAGTCTGGCGTGGCGGCGGAGGGAAAGAAAGGGTGGGCGCATGGTGCGGTCATCTCATGTTTTGTCCGTTATGTCGAGAAGGGAAGGGGACGCGATCACTCCATCGGCGCACCCTAACTTCGAATTTTCCGGGTTGAGCGGTTTGAAAAGGCGACCTAGTGTGGTGATCGCTAAATTCGTGTGCAAAATTCGTGAGGAATCGTTTTCAACTTCAAGGCGAGAGGAGGGAGTTGAGCGAGCTCAACGACCGACGAGTCACGCAGAAGGTGGAAAAGAGGCCCGCGATTTTTAAAAGAATCGAGCGAAGCGAGCTGATTTTTAATACGCAAAAAAT
>CALDKL010000109.1 GCA_937898895.1 uncultured Verrucomicrobiae bacterium
ACTCGAGATCGTCGTCGAAGACGGCGACGCCGCCAAGATCGTCGACACGATCGTGAAGGCCGCCTCCACCAACAAGATCGGCGACGGCAAGGTGTTTGTCTCCTCGATCGAAGACGCCGTCCGCATCCGCACCGGTGAGCGCGGCGACGACGCCATCGCCGTCTCGGCCGAGTGAGGATCCTCCCGGGATTTTCCCTTTTTGAACAAGCCCGGTTCCGTGATGCGGTGCCGGGCTTTTCTTTTCCTCAGGCGATCACTTCGCGCTTCATGTAGGGCACGAGAGCCTCGGGCACTTTCACGCTGCCATCCTCCTGCTGGTAGGTCTCGAGCAGGGCAACATAGAGTCGCGGCAGGGCCGTGCCCGATCCGTTGAGAGTGTGGCAGAAGCGATTGTTGCCATCGGCGTCCTTGAAGCGCAATCGCATGCGGCGCGCCTGGTAGTCGACAAAATTCGAACAGCTCGAGACTTCGAGATACCCGCCGTGACCAGGTGCCCAGACTTCGATGTCGTAGGTCTTTGCCGAACTGAAGCCGAGATCGCCGGTGCAGAGTTCGATGATGCGGTAGTGCAGCCCGAGTCGCTGCAGCACGGCCTCGGCCTCGGCGGTGAGCTTCTCGAGCTGGGCAAAGGACTGGTCGGGATGGACGATGTTGACGAGTTCGACCTTGTCGAATTGGTGCATGCGGATGAGTCCGCGGCTCTCGCGCCCGGCCGATCCCGCCTCGCGGCGGAAGCAGGGCGTGTAGGCGGTGACCTTGATCGGCAGATCGGCCTCCTTCAGGATCCTCTCGCGGTAGAGATTCGTCACCGGCACTTCGGCCGTGGGAGCGAGGAAAAATGCATTTTCCTCAAGACCATACATATCCTCCTCGAATTTCGGGAGCTGTCCCGTGCCATACATGCAATCGCGATTGATGATGTGCGGCGGCGCGACCTCGGTGTACCCATGGAACTCGGTGTGGAGATCGAGGAGAAACTGGATGAGGGCGCGTTCGAGCTTTGCTCCCGGTCCGGTGAAGACGACAAATCCGCCCGTGCTGATCTTCGTGCCGACCTCGAAGTCAAAGAGTCCGAGGCGCGTTCCGATCTCAAGGTGATCCTTGGGCGCAAAAGGGAATCCTGGCTTTTCCCCCCATTCGCGCACGACCGGATTGGCAGTCTCGTCGCTGCCCACGGGACAGTCTGCGTGGGGCAGATTCGGAATCTGAAGGAGCAGGTTCGTCTGAGCGGCCTCGGCAGCGTCGGCCTCTTCGCCGATGGCCTTGATGCGTTCACCGATCCCGCGAACGGTAGACTCGAGAGCGGCGCTGTCCCCGCCCTCTTTTTTCATGACCCCGATCTCTTTCGAGAGGCGGTTGCGTTCGCCCTGGAGAGTCTGTTTTTCGGTCTCGCCGGCGCGTCGGCGTTCATCGCATGCGAGGACCTCGTCCACGAGACGCCAGGACTCTCCGTTCCGGTTCCGGAGACGGGTCTTGATTTCTTCGGGGGCTTCGCGGAGTTGGCGGATGTCGAGCATGGCGCGGGGACTGTAACCCAGCGCCGGAGCGCGTCAACGCGGCGTGCGGGGTGACTCCCTGCTCTCGGCTGCCTGCCCCCGTGCAGGACGGCGCCGCCAGTTTCCGCTCCCTCCCCCGGGCAGAGCCGCGACGGGCGGGAGATGAGATTGAAATTCACCGGTTTTGCCGTACCACTGCCCTCCCCCCATGCCGCAGCCCGTCGAACTCAGCCGCCAATTTCTCATCGACACCGGAGGGTGGAAAGAGATGAAGGAAGCTCGCTCCATCCATGCCGCCGGGCGTGTCAGCGGAGCCTCGTATCGCGACGGGCTGCTCGAGGCAGATGTGCGCGAAGGCGCAAAGAATCTGAAGGTCCGCGCCGAGATCCGCTCGCGCACGGACGTGGTCAATCATTGTCCCTGTTTCCGAGCCCGCCGCGACGGCATCATCTGTGCCCATGTCCTCGCCGTCGGCCTCGAGGTCCTCGAGCCAACGGCTGCGAAAAGCGAGGCCCCTTCTGCACTGCCTTCCACCGGATCATCCCCGTCGGCTCCGCCAAAGACCCGTCTGCATCCCGCCTGGCCGACCTGCACCGAGGAGGCGGAGGACGCGGCCATGCCCGCCACACTGCACCTCGTCCTTGCTCCGAATCTGGCGGCGGCGTGGGAGAAGGGCCGCATCACCGCAGGAGTCGAAGTCACCCAGGGCCGGGAACGCCAATTGCTCAAGGCCCTTCCAGGCGGAATACGCCTCTTTCTCGATGCCGGTGACGCCGTGCTCTTCCGGATGCTGCAGGAACTCTCGCCTTCGGAGGTGCCCGGCGTGCTCCTGCTCTCCCCCGATGACCTTTCGCGGCTCTTTGCGACGGTGCCGGGTCATCCCGGGATCACCCTGGGAAAAAGCGGACCTCTGCGCATCGGGCACCGCCCCTTTCGGCCGCGTCTGAAACGACAGGGCGGCCTGCGTTTCCGTGTGGAATGGGCAAAGGGAGTCGTTCCCCTTTTTGCCTCGACGGGGACCTGGGCCTTCGACGGCAGGGACACGCTCCAACCCGTAGCCCACGGTCTCGACAACGCCGCGCAGTACGATGCGGGCGACGGCAGCGTCGTG
>CALDKL010000110.1 GCA_937898895.1 uncultured Verrucomicrobiae bacterium
TTCTCAAATCTCAAATCCAATCAAGACAGTGGCTCCGTCCGCCGGGGCCACCTCTGCCGCAGGCGTCACATCCCTGACCGCATGGTCTTGGATGCGTAATGTACTACCTTGAAAGCGAAATGAAATCAGGCCTGGGGGTGCGGAAGAGTGGGGCAAGAACATTCGATCTTTTCCAATTCCGGGATTTTTCTCTCCGAGCGATCCAGCAACCTTGCTGCACGGATGGGCCCGACGGCGCCAGGCTCGAGGCCCTCGGCGTCGGGGAAATTCGGATCGATCACCTCAGGCGACTTTTTCGATTTTGCTTGAAAGTTGGCTCGCAATTGGATATTCGGATATTCAATACGTAGAAGGAACCGAATCCACCAACGATTGGGACCTGGAGGAAGCCGTTCCCATCGAACACCCGCGCTCCTGTTGTTCGCCATGAATAAATTCTGTCGAATCATTACCCACCTCATCTTGATCGCAGGCTGGGGTACGCCTGCATCCATGCTTCGCGCATCGCTGGACGAGGTCTCGGTCTACGACACCCTCACCCAGACTGCCCGATTCGGTGCGCAGAGCTTTGCGAGGAATGTCGTCCCCGCGCATCTCCGGGGTGGCCTTGCCGTGGCGACGGATGCGAGCGGGAATTTTTACCAGGCGACCGGTTCCTTCGTTGCAAAATACAACCCAGCAGGCACTCTGCTTTGGTCGCAGACGCAATCTCCCCATCAAATAACGGTTGCGGGCATGCCCCCCGTGGTCACCAACTATGACCGATGGGAGGACCAAGGCAGCGGCTTCACGGACATTCAGCTTGCCAACGCGGGACAGGACCCGGGAGAACTCGCCAATTGCTTCGCACGCAAGATCGTACTCGACGGGGCGGGCAATGTGATCGTGGCCTTTGTAGACCTCCGCCACCATGATCGATTCGTCGTCGCGAAATTCGACGGGGATACGGGCGAGGTGCTCTGGGTGGCCCGGACGGGTCTACCCTATGACACGGAACAGAGCAACAAGTACGTCTCGGACATCCTCGATCTCGCGATACTGCCTGGGAATACGGTGGCCGTGCTCGAGACAGGGATCGGATCGGGGCGTTGGGTCTTCACCCGGCTCGTCATTTTCACTGCGGCGGGAACCGCCGGGAAGCTGGGGGACGTCGTCCGGTCCGAGTTGGTCCGCCGGAACGACGGCGGGGACAATACACGCGACTCGATCGGCGTGGGTCTGGCGGTCGACTCGGGTGGCAACCTTTACTACGCGACCCACGAGGGTGCGGTCCCCGGGACCTGGCCCACCTTTCCGGCTCTCTTCCCCACTCCCGACAAGCTCATCATCCGGAAACTCCTCCCTCCCTACACGTCCTCCCCGATTGAGGTCGTGCACGAATCCGCCGGGATCGAGCACTGGGGCGACCTTGCCGTCGGACCCGACGGGAACATCTTCGTTCTCGGAACCGACTTGACCGAACGTCCGACGGATCCCGGCGAGGATCCCGAATACAACGCGACCCCGGTCTTGGCCGCATTCAATCCCACCAGTCTTGCGGAAAACGTCTTCACCCGGAAGAGTTATCCGTCGTCCCTCATTTATCCGGGGCCCGTGGGCAACTATTCCATCACCGAATGGGATAGCTGGGGCATGGAGATCCATTCCACCGGAACTGGAGCCGATGATACGCTCTACCTCCTGTCGGGAGAGCGGGATTTCCGGACCTGGGCTCGCCCGATCCTCAATTTCGACTGGATCGGGTTTGCCCCTGCCCAATTCTCGACCGAATTCGTGGCCTTCAAGGTGGATTCTGCGGGGGATGTGATCTGGGGAAGGGACAGGGGAGGAGTCAGTGATTCCTTCGTCGACGAGTCGGGCCATCTGTATTTCATCGAGAGCGAAACCGGCGTCACCCTCACCAAGTATTCGGCGAACGGTGCGCTCCAGGTCATTGCGGACATCCCGAACGATGCCGGGATGTCGACTTCGGGCAGGTCGCGGATGGCAATCCTTCCCTCGGGCAACCTCGTCGTCGCCATGGAGCAGGGCGACGACTCGAACTCCGCCACTCCCTTTGCGACCTCCCTGCGGATTTTCACGAATCCTGCCATCGCGAAGGCATCCCAGACGATCAGTTTCCATCAACCGAACCTCGCCTTGACTCGTGATACCGCCGTTCCCCTCGTTGCCTTCAGTTCGAGCGGTCTCCCGGTCTCCTACCGAATCGTTACCGGAAACGGTGAGATGGTGGGTTCGACTCTGTTCGGTCGGGCCGTTGGATTGCT
>CALDKL010000111.1 GCA_937898895.1 uncultured Verrucomicrobiae bacterium
GGATGGGGGAATGGCCACCGCTGATCACCGAACCCGTGGTGGAGACGCTCGCGTCGGTGAAGCAGGAGAATTTTACTCGCCACCAGATCCGATTCCTCTGGACCCCGGCACAGAAGACGACAGGCTACCTTTTCGTTCCTGACAAAGCCACCGAGAGCAAGCGTCCCGCCGTCCTCACCGTCTACTACGAACCCGAGACTGCCGCCGGCATGGGCAGGGAGAACCGCGACTTCGCCTATCAGCTCGCAAAACGTGGCTTCGTGACACTTTCCATCGGCACGAGCGAGACGAGCGCATCGAAGGACTATTCACTCTATTGGCCCGATATCGATCACGCGACGGTGCAGCCCCTCTCCATGCTCGCCTGTGCGGCGGCAAATGCATGGTATGTCCTCGCCTCCCGGCCCGAGGTGGATTCCGCACGCATCGGGGTCACGGGTCATTCCTATGGAGGGAAGTGGTCCCTCTTTGCCTCGTGCCTCTTTGATCGATTTGCGTGCGCGGTATGGAGTGATCCGGGCATCGTCTTCGACACTCGGCCCAGCGTGAACTACTGGGAGCCGTGGTATCTCGGCTATCACCCCAAGCCCTGGCGCGAGCGTGGTGTGCCGACGGCAGCAAACCCGGCGCGAGGCCTCTATCCGAAATTGCTGGCCGAGGGTCGCGATCTTCATGAACTCCACGCCCTCATGGCTCCGAGGCCGTTTCTCGTCTCCGGCGGCAGCGAGGATCCGCCGCATCGATGGAAAGCACTGAATCACTCCCTCGCAGTGAACCGCCTCCTCGGATGCGAAAACCGTGTCGCCATGCACAATCGGCCCGATCATTCCCCGAATGTGGAGTCCAACGAGGTCATCTACGCATTCTTCGAGCATTTTTTGCAACCGTGACGACATATCCGCAAGCGTCGGTCGTCTCTACCGAATGCTTGATTGTAATTTTCATAGACGTGGTTTCTTCGGTGTGAGCCGGAGTGCAGGCCAGACGCGAGAGGGGAGGGCTCGACAAGTTGATTGGCCCGCAGCAGGGACGGCCCGCGTCGCCCTGGTGCTTGCTCTCCTGGTGTGCCTGCGGCCGATCGTCTCGTCGGCACAGACTCCGTCGTTCCCTGGGGCGGAAGGGTTTGGGGCTTCTGCGACGGGCGGCAGAGGTGGCCGCGTGATCGTGGTCACGACAACGGCGGCTTCCGGACCTGGTTCGTTGCAGGACGCACTCGATCAGTCGGGGCCCCGCTATGTGGTCTTCCGCGTCAGTGGATTGATCGATGCCCAGATCCATCTTCGCCATGGTGACGTCACGATCGCGGGCGAGACCTCGCCGGGCGGCATCACCCTCCGTGGATTGGTCACCGATGAAACTCCCTACCAGGATCAGGCGGTGCAGGCCCCTGCCCAGTTCTCCGAAAACTGGATCCTGCGCCACGTGCGCATTCGTCCGGGGGCGAGTGGTCCGAGCGATGATGGTCTGCGCCTTCGCTACACCCGCAATGCGATCATCGATCATGTCTCCGTCGGCAATGCGGTGGACGAGGCTGTGGAGATCTCGTATTCAAATCGACTCACCATTCAGAACAGTCTGTTCGCCGAGACCGTGGGAGGCCATTCCTTTTATGGGGGAATGCTCGTGAATTATTCCAATCCCGCCCATGGATTCGCCCTCGACCGACTCTCGATCCATCACAATCTGTTTGTGCGGATTGAGGGACGCCTGCCCGAGGCCTCGCGCGAGTCGGCGGCGGCGGCCAACTCGGTCATGGATCTCGAGCTTTCCAACAATCTCTATTGGGATCCGAGATTCTTTATCGCCCTGGGAGCCGACACGGGTGTCGTCACCGACGGAGGCGGCAATCCGTTTCCGATTCACTATCGGCTCAATGCGGTGAACAACGTCTTCCGCACCGGTCCCGCCTTCCCTTACGGCATGTGGGACGATTCGATCCTGCGAGCCCCCTCCGCAGGCGGCAACGTATTGTTCGTGAGCGGAAACGTGATGACGCGCTATCCGGGGCGCGGCGATTACGAATTGTTTTATTGCTGCAACGACTACGCCAGCGAGGTCTCGCCCGATTCGAGCCCGCGCTCCGCGACCGCGCGGTCGACCCGGCATCCCTTTCCCTCTATCACCTACACCGATGCCGCCCAACTGCGTGAGACGCTGCTTGCGCAAGGCGGCGCGTTTCCCCGGGATACGATGGACCGTCGGCTCCTCACCCCCGTACAGGAGGATCGCCTCGATCCAGCCCCGACAAACGCCAATCCCGCCGGTGATCACCTTCTTCCCGCCTACTCCGGAGGCGCCCCGGCCGCTCCTTCGGATCGCGACAACGATGGCATGTCCGACGAATGGGAAACGTCGCAGGGGCTCAATCCGGATGTCGCAGACCACAATGGCACCGGCCTTTCGACGGAGGCCTACACCAATCTCGAAGTTTACCTGCACGCCCTCGCCGCCGAGCGAGTCGGGTCGGCTCCGCCACCGTCAGGCGGCGGTGGCGCGGCCCCGCGGGTGATCGGCTACCGTCCCTCGCGAGTCGTCCTTCGTTCGGCCCAATCGCGCATCACCCTCAGCGGCACCGCCATCGCCGGAGTCGGCATCGACCGGATCGAGGCCCGCATCGGCCGAGGGGCCGACCGACTCCTTTCGACCCAGGCCGATTGGCGAGTGCGGGTGTATCTCCGTGCGCCGGGTCGGCTCCCTGTCGAAATCCGCGCCAGGGATCGGGAGGGGCGCATCTCCGCGCCGTGGATTCATACCGTGGTGCGGCGGAGAAACGGAGTGCGCGGACGGGCGATAGGTATGGCGCAAATCCGACGGAAGAGGGTCTTGTCCTCGGTCCTACCCTCTTGAAGGTTCGCCCCCATGACCTCCACAACCCGTCGTTCCTTTCTCAAAACGTCCCTCCTCGGAGCCGCCGCCGGTCCCGCGATCCTCTCTGCGGCCGATCCGAACAAAAAACTCGCGATCGCCTGTGTCGGCGTCGGCGGAAAAGGCTGGAGCGACATGATGGAACTCGCCCCTGGCAACGAGATCGTCGCGCTCTGCGATATCGATGAAGATCGCCTCGCCAAAGCCAAGGCAAAGTTCCCCGGAGCAAAGACCTACACTGATTGGCGCAAGTTGCTCGAGCAAAAGGGCATCGACGGAGTCATGGTGACCACCCCCGATCACACCCACGCACCCGTGACGGCGACCGCGATGCGGCTGGGGCTGCATTGCTACACCCAGAAGCCGCTCACCCACACGATCCACGAAGCCCGTTTTCTCGCCCAGCTCGCCAAAGAGACCGGCGTGATCACCCAGATGGGCATCCAGAACCACTCGACCAAACGTCTCAAGGTGGTGGTCCACGCCCTGCGCGAAGACAAGATCATCGGAAAAGTGCGCGAGGTTCACGCCTGGACTGACCGTCCCGGCACTTATTGGCAGCAGGGCATGGATCGGCCTGCACCCGGGGGCAATCCCCCGGCGACGGTGCATTGGGATCAATGGCTCGGCACCGCACCCGAGCGCCCCTGGGTTGATAAAACCTACCATCCCTTCCGCTGGAGAGGCTGGTGGGATTTCGGCACCGGCGTGGCGGGCGACATGGGCTGCCACATCCTCGACCCCGTGGTGAGTTCCCTTGGTCTGGGGGCTCCCGTGAAGGTGAAAGCCGAGGGACCTGCTCCACATCCCGAATCGGGTCCGACCTGGGCCGAGATTCTCTACACCTTCCGGGGGACCGACCTGACCGGAGAGACCCTGACGGTGCGCTGGTATGAGGCCGGACGCCAGCCGTCCCGCGATCTCTTCCAGGCTCCCGCCGATTGGAAAGGCTCGTCCAACGGCATCCTCTTCGTGGGAGAAAAGGGCAATCTCTTCCTCGGCTTCCCCGAGGAGCCCGAGTTGTTCCCGAAGGCAAATTTTGCAGACTACCAATGGGCCGATCTGCCCGACACAAACCACTACCAGGAATGGGTCACGGCGGTGCGCGAGTCGCGCCAGCCCTCGACGCCCTTCGCGTATTCCGGACCGCTCACCGAGACCGTCCTGCTGGGGAACGTCGCCTACCGCAGCAGTGCCGAGATCGAATGGGATTCAGAGAAGCTTGCGGTGGTCAATGTGCCCGAAGCCAACCGCTTCCTCCGAAACACCTACCGCAAGGGGTGGGAAGTGCCGGGATTGGGGTGAGTCGCGATGGTGAAGGGTTCGCGGAATTCGTGTGAAGAATTCGTGAGGAATCGTTTTCCACTTCAAGTCGTGTCAAAATTCGCACCCCGAGCGAAGCGAGATGGCTTCGCAAGGGGGGCAAACCATGTTGTGCCGAAATTTGGCTGACACCGCACGCGTTCTTCTCGATTTCACGAGGGACTTGGCTGCTCAGGCGAGAAACGGATTTGTCGCCTTTTCTTCGCCGATTGTGGTCTCGGGCCCGTGTCCGGGCAGGACAGTGGTTTCGTCAGGAAGAGGCCAGAGCTTCGTGCGAATTCCCGAGATCAGCAGATCGTGATTTCCGTTGGGAAAGTCGGTGCGGCCAATGCTGCCGGAAAAGAGGACATCGCCGCCGATGAGGATCGATTCGCCGCGCAGCAGGAAACAGACGCTGTCGGGCGAATGGCCGGGGACGTGGAACAGGTCGAGGACGAGGCCGCCGAGATCGAGTGAATTGAGCCCGGCAAACCGTTGATCGACGGTAAACGGATCGATGGGGCAGGGGAGGCCCATCATCCGTTCGAGCCTCTTCGAGAGAGTCAGTTCCTCCGACGGATCCGAATGGGCGTAGAGAGGACATCCGAACCGAGCCTGGATCACTCCCGCGTCGAGGACGTGGTCGTGGTGCTGGTGGGTGAGGAGCAGGGCTTCGGGGCGGATTCCCGCTTCCTCAAGCCAGTCCGCGATGCCCTCGGGCGCGTCAAAGACCCAGGCTCGGTCGCCTTGGCGGATGAGATAGCCATTGGTCTGGAAAATGCCGCCGCAATAGACGTGGATGGAGAGATCGGACATGGTTCGAGTCGGATTGGGTAAGGCAAATCCACGCGATCTTCAACTTTTCCCCTGCGAGGGGGTTTCATCGAGCGTATACAAGGGATACCCCATCCGTTCTGCCATGCCACTCCGATTTGAATGCCCGTATTGCTCCGCCCGACTCTCCTCGGGCAGAGAGCTTTATCATCGTATCGTCGACTGCCCTGAATGTTCGAAGCAGTTCATCGTGCCCGCGCCGGAGGATATCAAATTGCCGACGCACAAACTGAAATTCATCTGTCCTCACTGCCACCGTAAACTCTCGGCCACGCCTGACCAGTTCGGGACCGAGATGCCGTGTCCTTTCACCAACTGTGGCAAGCCCATTCGTGTGCCCGAGCCGGAATGGAAGGAGATGGGCTGAGACTGAATCCGAAGGGGGAGACCCCCGGAACACACGGAAAAGTCACGGAAAGATCAGGGGAACGCTGCGGAATCGGAATGCGGGCTGAGGGACTCGCTGCCTCGGGCTACAAAAAAACCGGGACGTTTTCCGCCCCGGTTTTCCGGATTGCCGGTTTCCCGGGCATCGACCTTCCGCCGTCGCGGAGCCGATCTCAATGGTAGGAAGCCTGCGCTCCCTTTGTGGCGCGTTTTTTGATCCACGGCATGAGACTGCGGAGGCGCGCTCCGACTTTCTCGATGGCGTGGCCCTGGCCTTCCTTGCGCAGCTTGTTGCAATTCTTTCCGCCGCTGTTCGATTCGGCGATCCAGCCTTTCGCGAATTTTCCGCTCTGGATATTCTTGAGGGCGGCCTTCATGCGCTTCTTCACCGAGGCGTCGATGATCGTCGGTCCGGTCGTGAGGTCGCCATACTCCGCCGTATCGGAGATCGAGAAGCGCATTCCCGAAATGCCCGACTCATTGATGAGGTCGACCGTGAGCTTCAGTTCGTGGAGGCATTCGAAGTAGGCCATTTCCGGTTGGTACCCCGCCTCGACGAGCGTTTCGTAGGCCGCCGTGATGAGCTGGCTGACCCCGCCGCAGAGCACCGTCTGCTCGCCAAAGAGATCCGTCTCGGTTTCCTCCTTGAAATCGGTTTCGAAGACTCCGGCTCGCGTTCCGCCAATGCCCTTGGCCCAGGCCAGAGCGATCTTCTTTGCGTCCTTGCCAGGATTTTGGTGGATCGCGATGAGCGAGGGCACGCCCTTGCCCTCGACGAACTGGCGGCGCACGATGTGGCCGGGTCCCTTCGGTGCGACCATGATCACATTCACAAAGGCCGGTGGAGTGATCGTCTTGAAATGGACGGCGAACCCGTGGCTGAAGAGCAGGGTCTGGCCCTTGCGGAGGTGTGGGGCGATGTCCTTCTCGAAAATGCCGGCGATCTTCGTGTCGGGCGTGGCGACAAAGATAATATCGGCCGCCTTCACCGCGTCGGCCGTGTCGAGCACTTCGAAACCGTATTCTTTCGCGACTTCGCGCGACTGGCTCTTCGCGTAAAGGCCGATGATGACCTTCACCCCGCTGTCCTTGAGGTTGAGCGCGTGGGCGTGGCCCTGCGATCCGAAACCGATCACCGCGCAGGTTTTGCCTTTCAGCACCCCGAGGTCCGCGTCTTTGTCCGTGTAGATTTTTGCTGCCATCTCTGTAGTTCTTTGAGTTTTTTGGAGAGCGCGTAGATTCCGCCCAAAGGCGAGAATGGTCAAACGCTAACCCGGATTTCTCGTACCTTTTCCAGAGCTTACACAGGATGCCGGGTGAACAGGCCGAGCCTGAAGTCCTGTTCAAGTGCCGCTTCTTGCTGCCTGATTCCAACAGGATTTCCTCCACGCGAACTTCCGCAGTTTCGGGGAGGGGGGGCTTTCCCGCGCTCTCCACCCTTCCAGCCACCCATCGCACCGCCCGAGGCTTGGGAAAGCCTCGTTCCCCGGGAAAGCGGGAGTTGCGAGACCGGTCACTTCACCGGAAGAAAGTAGATCCATTGCTCCTTCTCCTCCGAGCCAGGGAGAAGCTTGCGGATACCGCCTTCACAACGATTCCAGGTCGAGATCTCGCCGTCCGCGAATTGGAGGACGTAGCGGTCGGAGGCAGGACGCTCGAGAATTTCGTAGGCCGTCACCTCGCCTGAGCCATTGCGGAGGCGGCGTCGCTCTGTGGCGGTGAATTCGACCTCAATGCCTTCGTAGGGGGCGAGGATCAAGCGCGAGACGCCTTTTTGCAGCCCCGCCGCCAGTTCCCTGAGGAACCCTGCGCCGGGAGAATCCGGAGTCGCTTCCGTATCTGCGGAGAGACCGGCAATCGTGGCCTCGCGGTCGAGTGTCCACTTGCCGACGAGCCAGTTCCGACCGCAGCCGGTGAGGAGGAAGGTCAAGAGGCAAGAGAGAGCGAGTAAGGGGACGGTTTTCACGGACCCTATCGTAAGAACTTTTTCGCAGAATGTAAATAGGTGGAGGTGAGGGGAGTTGAACCCCTGTCCTAAAGACCATTGCACCAGACGTCTACATGCGTAGTCGGTCTTTTGATTTAGGAAAGGCGGCTTCGATCGACAGAATCCGTTCTCTCCGATGGTCACTGTAACCTCTCGTCTCCTCCGCCGGACCCTCGCAGCGAGACCAGTCTGCTAAGTGTCGCGATCCGGCTCAGCAGACGTCGGCCGGATCGCGTGACAGCTCAATTAGGCCGCCAGGGCAAGTTCAGGTTCGTTATTTGCATTTGTTTTTTGAGCGGCTTTTTACGAGGCCAGCCGTTCAACCTCGGCATGCTGTCAGGCCCTCAGACCTTCAGTCGAAACCAGTACACCCCCGTTACCGGGAATCTCCGGGAAAGCAGGCTACGTTACTTTCCGCAAATTGCAAGAGGACGGCGAAGGGGGCGTGCACCGATTCTCAGAACATGAGTCCGTCCGTCGGCTCTGCAGTCTCCTCGATCCGTTCGATCCGGATCAGGGGAATCAACTCGTCGTTTTCTTTGGCATAGTGGAGCTTGCCGTAGAGCTTGTACCAACCCATCTCGGTGTACTTCGGAGGCGCTTTTCCGAAATCGACCGGGATGGAAAGAGGACGTGCGTCGGCGGCGCAGCACTCGATGAAGAGGCGGAACGCCTTGAGCCGCGTCTTGTTCGGATTGTTGAGGGTTTCCTCCATGAGCTGGGCCGTCGTCTCGACGGGAATGCCCTCCATCACACCCATCAGTTCCTCGTCTCCTGCCGTATAGAAGATCTGAGGCACGTCGAGCAGGAATTCGCCCTTGTCATTCTGGGGCACCATCTTCTTGAGATCTTCCATCGTGAACGTACCCCACGCTTCTGCGGCAGCGTCTTTTTTGGGTTCGGGCGGGGTGTCGGCCTGAGCGGGAGCGGGGACAGAAGCGTTCGTGGCACCTTGCGCTGCCTCGATTCCTTCGCGGGTATAAGGATTGGCTACGGGAGGCTGGGATGCCGCGACGGCGGTCTTCTGGGAAGCCCGCGCATCGGCGATGCGCTTCTGCATCATCTGGCGTTCGATTTTGTCCCATTTCGCCACATACTCAGAACTGAAGCTATCCCTGGAATAACTGGTGGCGACGAGAATGGGAACCAGAAGAACAATGAGGGAGAAAAGGACGCCGGAGACGCTCTCCTCGTGGTGGTGATGGGAACTCGCGTGCGGGGCAGCTTCGGTCTGTGAATGCCCGTGCTCATGCCCGTGCTCATGCCCGCAACAATCATGCTCGTGCTCGTGCTCGTGCTCGTGCCCGCAACAATCATGCTCATGCCCGTGCCCGCAGCAATCGTG
>CALDKL010000112.1 GCA_937898895.1 uncultured Verrucomicrobiae bacterium
GCTGTGTTCACACTTTCGCTGCTCGCGGGTGCGATTCTCTCGGACTATTACCTGCGACACGAGGTGACACGCAAGGCGAAGCGCTTTCTGGCGGAACGGGGAGTGGAGCTATCGACCACCAGCACCATCGAGGCCGCAAGGAAAGGGGAACTCCTCCTCCTCGAGCAACTCGAGATCGCGGGGATCAATCTGGGGCTCGGCGATGAGCGGGGCCTGACCCCGCTCCTGGCCGCGGTGAAAGAGAGCAATGGTGCGGTCGTTGATTTCCTCATGGCCCGCGATTCGGTGAACGATTCGATTGACCGCATGACGGTGCCGGAGCGGGAAACCCCGCTCGCCGTGGCACTGCGAAATCGTCAGTTCGACCTTGCCGACCGCCTCATCGAACGAGGGGCAACGCTCGAGGTGGATGTCGAGGTGGGCATTCCCTTTCTCATCGCCTCGGTGCGATCGGGGGATCAGGAGATGATCGACTACCTCCTGCGCAAGGGAGTGAAGGTCGATTACAAGGGCGCCCAGCCGATCACGGCGCTGGCGGTGGCCGCAGAGGGCGGAAAGGTCGATCTGATGAAGAAACTGATCGGGGCAAAGGCGGATGTAAATGTTCGCGGAGTCACGGGCAAGAGTCTTCTCATCGAGGCGGTGATGGAAAAGAGCCGACCTGAATTCGATCTCCTCCTCGCGTCCCGGGCGGACCTCAACGCCCGCGTCAGCGATGGCGAGAGTGGTGAGCGCACCGCCCTGACTTACGCGGTGTCCGGTGGCGACGTGGATCTGCAGGAGGCCCTTCTCAAAGCCAATGCGGAGACCGATGTGGCAGGGCCGGGGGGCGATCCGCTCCTCTTCGAGGCGATTGTCGGCAAGGATGTCGCTCTGGTAAAACGACTGCTCGAGCATGGGGCCAATTGCCAGGTCGTTTCGAGGGCCCAGGTTTCCCCTCTTCTCGCTGCGGTCCGCCAGGAAGACCTCGATCTCGTCGACTTGCTTCTCAGCAAAGGGGCCGATCCTTCTTTTACGGGCGATGGGATGCGGGCACCCTTGCTCGAGGCGGTGTCGCTGGGCAATCTTGCCATCGCCCATCAGATCATCGTCGCGGGTGCGAAGATCGATAAGCAGGCCCTGCTGGCGGAGGCCTACGTGCGGCGCGATGACCCGCTCATGAATCTGCTCCTGTCCTCGGGAGCCGACCCCGAATCGACTTTGCCGGGAACGAAGGACCGCGTGTTCGATCAGGCGGTGCGAGACGGAGCGACCGGGGCGGTGCGCACTCTGCTCGCTGCCGGTGCAAAGATCGGCGACAACCTGTGGGCAGCCCTGCTCACGGGGCAGGACGACCTGATCCGGCTCATTCTCGCCGCCGGGGGCAATCCCCGCCAGCCGGGGCCGGACGGTCAGGACCCGCTCGATTATTGCCTCACCAACGAACGCTACGCCGCCGCGCGCGAGTTGCTCGCCGGAGGGGCCGATCCCAATGCGCGCTTTGACCAGACCGAGACCTGGCTATCGAAGGCGGTGCGAGAGGGAAATCGCGACATCGCTCTCGCCCTGATCGAGTCGGGTGCGAACGTATCGGGCGTCAAGGCGAAGGATGGCCACACGCTCCTGGGGTGGGCCATCGCCAACCAGCAGACCGATGTCTCCATTGCCCTGATCAAGGCGGGAGTCGATCTCGAGGCGGAGGAAAAGATCCCCGCACGAAAGGAGTTTTCCGACAAGTTCGAAAGCACCACGTTTCGCTACCACCTGCAGAGCGACAGCCGGATCCGGCCCATCATGCTGGCTGCAGCACAGCGAAACCATGAGATCGCCCAGGCACTGATGGATGCCGGATCCAAGAAAAATTCCTACTCTCGGCGCTATCTGTCCGGGGCCATTATTGGATCCTGGTACAAGGATACGAAGATGCAGCAAATTTGCCTGATTGGGAAAGTCCCGGATCCGCAGCCGCGGTATCTGGTCGTCGATTTGTCTTCCCAGCGTGTCACGCTCTACGAAAACGGAGTGGCGACTTTTTCGACGCCTTGTTCGACGGGACGATCCGGTTATGGCACGCCGCCCGGCGAATATGTCATCAGCGATCAACATCGCCACCATACCTCGACGCTCTACCACGCGAGCATGCCCTTCTTTCAGCGATTCAGTTTTTCTGCGTTCGGGATCCACCAGGGGCATTTGCCGGGGTATCCGGCCTCCCATGGTTGCATCCGGCTTCCCTATTCCGGGGCACAGCACCTGTTCGGCAAGCTGGAAGTGGGCGATTACGCAGTGATTCAGCGCTGAGGGGTGGGCCAGCGGGCGAGGTGGTTTCCGCGATGGACGGAGAAGGTGCGGTCCTGGCCGCCGAGCGAGATGGCGAAAACACCGAGGCGTTCGGTATGGTCGAAGGCTTTCGCAAATGGTGCGGGCAGGGACTCTCCGGGAGCGAGGACAAGGGCATCCCCTCCGGTGAGTCCCTCTTCGATCGGATGGTTCCACACCTCGTATTGGGAGACGATCCTGCCGCTTGGCTCCCAGCGATAGACGCGCGGCTGATCGGGCAGGGCGAAGGCGAGTTGACTTGCCAGATCGCGATGACCGAGGGCGATCACGATCCAATCTCGGGCGTCAGGCTGCGCTTCTCGGATCTTCTCCACCGCAGCGGCGAGTTGATCGTAGCCAAGGAGGCGACGGTTTGGATCCGCCGTGTGGCCCGCACGTCCGAGCGCTGCGAGAACGGGAGAGGCAAGGTAGAAATAACTCACGAGGAGCAATCCCACTGCGAGCGTGACCGGAAAGAGTCGCCGCCACGAGGGCGGGGGAAAGGTCGCATGGAGCGCCCCGGTGTACCAGGCGGCGGCGAGGAGAATGCCGGAAAGGTAGAAAACGGCGGCCCAGTTCGGTTGCATCTCCTGGCGGAGACCGAGCAGCAGCATCGCCGCGAGGGGCAGAGCCCCAAAAGTCAGGAGGAAGCGGTGAGGTCGCGGTGCCTTCCCAAGCAGGGGCAGGCCTGCGAGAGACAAGGAGAAGACCACGAAGGCTGTTCCGGGCGAGAGCACGCCCAACTGCGTTCCGAGGAAGGAGAGGAAATCCTCGAGCCGTTCCAGAATCGGATTGCCTCCCTGACCGTTGCTCTGAAAATG
>CALDKL010000113.1 GCA_937898895.1 uncultured Verrucomicrobiae bacterium
GCGACGGCTTCGGAGTATTCGGGATTGATCCGCAGCCCTGCCGAGACGCGCGGGGAGGCGGCGAGCACTTCGTCGCGGTAACGCTGCCACTGGCCCAGGGAGTTGAAGACGAGGTGATCCGCAATCCGGAGCACCGCAGTCATTTCCGCTGGCTTGTAGGCGGGCGAAAACACATGGACTTCTCCGCCGAATTCCTCGTGCCCCAGCCTCGCTTCGTGCAGCCCGCTCGCGGCCGTGCCGACGAGGTAATCGCGCAGCAGGGGGTAGAGTGCAAAACAGGCAAAGGCCTTCTGGGCGAGGAGAATTTTCGCCCCGGTTTCTTCCTGGACCCGTTTCAGGATCTGGCCATTGCGACGGAAGAGGGTCTCGTCGAGCACATAAGAGGGTGTGTCGAGCCCGCTGCGAGCAAAGGCGGCGAGAAGACGCGGGAGGTCGCCTCGGTAGAGGCCGGTGGAGGGATGGTCGGGCATGGGTGGCTGGCTCGGCGGGGATTCAGCCCACCTGGAGCGGCTCCGCATCGATCACCTGCCAAGGCAGGCCCCACTCGTTGCAATCGGCCAGGAAGGGGTCGGGATCGAGCTGTTCCAGATTCCACACTCCGGGCTTCCGCCAGACGCCGGAAATCAACTGCCTCGCACCGATCATGGCGGGAACGCCGGCGGTGTAGCTGATTGCCTGGCTTTTCACCTCGGCGTAACATTCCTGGTGATCGCAGATGTTGTAGAGGAACTTCGTCGCCAACTGGTCGGTGCCCTTGAGCTTTCCCGTGACGAGACAACCGATGCAGGTCTTTCCCTTCGTGAGCGGACCGAGTGAAGCAGGATCGGGGAGCAGCGTTTTCAGAAACTGGATCGGGACGATGGGACGCCCTTCGTAATTGATTGGTTCGATCGAGGTCATGCCTACATTCTTCAGCACGGTGAGGTGCTTGATGTAGTTTTCGGAGAAGGTCATCCAGAACCGAATGCGTTTCAGGCCGGGCAGATTTTGGGCGAGGCTTTCGAGTTCCTCGTGATAGAGCAGGTAGATCCGCCGCGTGCCGACCTGCTCGTCGGGGAAGGGGTAGTCGAGTCCGATTTCGAGGGGCCTGGTTTCCTTCCATTCGCCCTGTTCCCAGAAGCGACCGTTTGCGGTGATCTCGCGAAGGTTGATCTCGGGATTGAAATTCGTGGCAAAGGGCAGCCCGTGGTCCCCGGCATTGGCATCGAGGATGTCGACGGTTTCGATTTCGTCGAAGAAATGCTTCAGGGCATAGGCGCAGTAGACATTGGTGACACCCGGATCAAAGCCGGAGCCGAGCAGGGCGGTGAGTCCGGCGGCCCGGAACCGATCCTGGTAGGCCCACTGCCATTTGTACTCAAACTTCGCGGTGTCGGGCGGTTCGTAGTTGGCGGTGTCGACATAGTGGACGCCGGCCTCGAGGCAGGCGTCCATCAGGGCGAGGTCCTGATAGGGCAGGGCGATGTTCAGGAGAATCTGCGGCTTCACCTCTTTCAGGAAGGCAACGACCTCGGACACCTTGTCCGCGTCGATGCGACGGGTGCGGATCGTGACGCCGGTGGCTGCTTTGATGTCCGCCGCGATGGTCTCGCATTTGTCGAGGCTGCGGCTTGCGAGCCAGATTTCCCCAAAGGTGGCTGCGTCCTGCGCACATTTGTGGGCGACTACATTGCCGACGCCGCCGGCTCCGATGATGACGGTTTTTTGCATGTTTCTTTCTGAAAATCAGCCGTAAACGGGACGCTCCGATTCCCATGGGGAATGTCAAAGAAATTTCTCGTTTCGAAGCGATTCGGTGAATTGACGAAGTTCGCTCTTGCTTCCGGCGGAGCGGATCGCCACAGTCGTCGGTAATTCATCCCATTGCATGTCTGATTCCGAGGAACCCACCCTGCATCGATCCATATCCTTTTGGCAGGTGGCCATCTACGGACTCGGATCGATGTTGGGGGCGGGAATCTACGCTCTCGTGGGCAAGGCGGCGGACACACTCGGCAACGCGATCTGGCTGGCCTTCCTCGCGGCGATGATCGTGGCTCTGCTCACGGGCTTGTCCTATGCCTGTGTCGGGAGTCGTTACCCGAAGGCGGGTGGCGCGGCTTTTGTCACGCAGCGTGCCCTGAAGCTTCCCTGGCTGAGCTATGTCGTCGGTCTGTGTGTGACGATGAGCGGACTCACGAGCATGGCGACGGGATCCCAGGCGATGGCGGAGACCATCGAAAAAGGACTCGGGGTGGACCTGCCCGTGAAACTGGTCGCGATCGGGATCGTGTTTCTGGTCGGCTTGCTGATCTATCGTGGAATCCGCGAAAGCATGTGGGCAAATCTGATCTGCACCCTCATCGAGGCATCGGGTCTGATCTTCATTGTGCTCATGGGAATGCGGTTTTGGGGTGGGGTGGATTATTTCGAGTTTCCGCCCGCAACGGAGCCGACAGGTGCCGGGGATTGGGGAACGCTGCCGTTCTTTCTGATCCTCCAGGGTGCCGTGGTGATGTTTTTTTCCTTCATCGGCTTCGAGGACGTGCTCAATGTGAGCGAAGAAGTCAAGAACCCCAGGCGCGACGTGCCCCTCGGCATCATCAGCGCCATGGTCGCCTCGACGCTCATCTACATGGCCGTCGCCATCACCGCCGTGTCCGTCGTGCCGTGGCAGGAGTTGGCGGCGAGCAAGGCTCCCCTGATGGACGTCGCCAAAGCAGCCGCGCCCTGGTTTCGGGGGATCGACATGGTCTACCTCGTCATCACCCTTTTCGCGATCGGCAATACGGCCTTGCTCAACTACATCATGGGATCGCGACTCCTCTATGGGATGAGTCGCCAGGGACTGTTGCCCTCCGTTCTCGGACGGGTCCATCCGGTCCGGCGAACGCCGCATGTCGCCATCCTCCTGCTGTTCGGAATCGTGGCGACTCTGATCCTGAGCGGAAGCGTCAAACAACTGGCGGAATCCACCGTGCTTCTGCTCCTGATGGTGTTCACGGTGGTGAATCTCTCTCTGCTGGTGTTGAAACTGCGGCCTGGCGAGCCGAAGGGGGGCTTCGAGGTGCCAGTGGTGATTCCGGCATTGGGAGTCCTCGTCTGTCTGATTCTTATCGGAGTCAGGATCGCCTCTTCGT
>CALDKL010000114.1 GCA_937898895.1 uncultured Verrucomicrobiae bacterium
GAGAAGACGCGCCTCGATTTCCTGGCCGGAAATGCTGCGGAGCGTCATGATTTCATCGTGGGGAGCCACGGAGGCGGGCTGGGCCGCCTTTTGTTCCGGGGCAGACTCCTGGGGGGTGGTGGGTTTTTTTGCAACCGTGGTCGATTCCTGGGCGCGGAGCACCGCACCGGCTGGAATCAGGATCGCGAGAGCGAGGAAGACCGGTTGCAACGTGGAACGGAGGAATGATTGCGGTTTCCTTTTCATCACATCGTAACGATCCTCCCGAAACAGCCCCCTAACAATGGCGTCAAGCCGCATCGCACGATCACGGACCCACCCATCGCCGGAAAACCGGATTGTAGGCAGGATGGCGACTCCCGTTTTCCTCAACTTCGTGGTGGCAAATTGCCACAATCACCGGAACGTAAGCGCTTTCCGAAGAGCCGAGTTTTCCCTATCCCCGTGTCCACTCCCGATTGCAAGACCGTCCCCGCCGAAGCCGCCCGTCAAATTGATCGGCGTCGCACTTTCGCGATCATTTCCCACCCCGATGCGGGAAAAACGACCCTGACCGAGAAACTTCTCCTCTACGGAGGTGCGATTCACCTCGCCGGTAGTGTCACCGCCCGAAAGAATCAGAACGCGACCGCCTCCGACTGGATGGCGATGGAGAAGGAACGCGGCATCTCGATTTCCTCGACGGTCCTGCAGTTCGAATACGGCGCTTATTGCGTGAACCTCCTCGACACCCCTGGTCACCACGATTTCTCCGAAGACACCTACCGTGTCCTTACCGCCGTCGACTCGGCCGTGATGGTGATCGATGCCGGCAAGGGAATCGAGGCGCAGACCCTCAAGCTCTTCGAGGTCTGCCGCAAACGCGGCGTCCCCATCTTCGTCTTCATCAACAAACTGGACCGTCCCTCGCGCCCCCCTCTGGATCTGCTCGACGAACTCGAAAAGGTCCTCGGCCTGCCACCCGTGCCCCTGAATTGGCCACTCGGCGACGGCCCGAGATTCCGGGGTGTCTTCAATCGCGAAACGAACGAGGTGAACCTTTTCGAACGCACCCCTCACGGTGCCTTCAAGGCTCCGCTCTCCGTTGGCGGGATCGATGATGAAGTCATGAAGAGTGCTCTCGATTCCGAGATCTATGATCGCGTGAAGCAGGAGATCGAACTGCTCGATGGCGTCACCGAGGAACTCGATCTCGCCCGAACGCTCGCGGGCAAACAGATGCCGGTGTTTTTTGGCAGTGCGATGAACAACTTCGGCGTTCAACTCATGCTCGAGCGTTTTCTTGCCCTCGCACCGGGTCCCGCTCCGCGCAGGTCGTCAAAAGGACTCATCGATCCCCATCGCGAGGCCTTTTCCGGCTTCGTTTTCAAGATCCAGGCAAACATGAATCCGCGCCACCGCGACCGTGCCGTTTTCATCCGCGTCGTCTCGGGCATCTTTTCGCGCGACATGCAGGTGACGGACATCAAGTCGGGCCGGAAGGTGCGCCTCGGCAATGCGCAGAAGCTCTTCGGACAGGATCGCGAGACTCTCGACACAGCCTACGCCGGAGACATTCTCGCCCTCGTCGGCAACTACGAATTCCTCATCGGCGACACACTCACGAGTGAATCTGGGATCGTCTACGACGAGATGCCGCGCTTCCGGCCCGAATGTTTCTGCTACCTGTTCAACAACGACACCGCGAACATCAAACGCTATCGGGCCGGGATCGAGCAGCTTCTCAAGGAGGGGGTTGCCCAGGCCTACGATGTACACGGCAGCGCCCAACGGGTGCCGCTGCTGGGTGCGGTGGGGCCACTCCAGTTCGAAGTGATGAAGGCACGACTCGAGGGCGAATACAATGTCGACTGCCGACTCGAAGGTTCGCCATGGAGCGTCGCACAGTGGGTCCGGGCAAAGGCCCCGGCCTCGGATGCAAACCTCCGCGATGCACCGCCGCTCACCCTGCCGTCCGGGTGTACTCTCGCCCGCGACCAGGATGAACAATGGCTCGTGCTCCTCCCCGCCGCCTACCTCGTTGGCATCCTCCACGACCGCAACAGCGGCTACGAGTTTTCCCCCAGCCCTTTGGATCGGAAGTGACGCCATGATCGCGATGGGATGGATCGCGTGGGCGGAAGCGGCGGCAGCCCTGGTTGCCCTGATCTCCCTCGGCATGATCGATACCAGGCGGCGACAACGGAAGGCTGCCCGGAAACGCCGCCTCTCCCGTCCCTTTCTCCCGGCCGAGGAAGGCATCCTCGACCGCGATTTTCCCCGCTGGCGATGGATTCCCTCTGATCTGGCGGAGCGCTTCGCCGGCTCGGTGCGCGTCCTCATGGAGGAAAAAAACTACGAGCCCTGTGGTGGACTTACCGAGGTCACCGAGGAGATGAAACTGGTCATCGCAGCCCAGGCGGCATTTCTCCTTCTCGGGTTGGAAGGTCATGGATTTTTCCCGCGCCTGCATTCGATCCTCGTATACCCCGGCGGCTTCCGCGATCACGGTCGACGACGCTTCAGCATCGACGATGAAAAGCGCGGCGTGCTCTACGGCGAATCGTGGGAAACGGGATCGGTCATCCTTTCGTGGGACAACGTCGTCGCGGGCGGGCGCAACAGCGACGACGGCATGAATGTGGTCTTTCACGAGTTTGCCCACCAGATCGATCAGTACAACGGCGTCGCCGACGGTGTGCCCCGCCTGAAGAATCGGGAGGAGTACGCCCGATGGATCTCCGTGATGGGTCGCCACTACGAAGAACTCGTCGAGGCCGCGAAGAAGCGCGATCCCGAGCCCTATCTCGATCCCTACGGTGCCTCCCATCCCTGCGAGTTTTTCGCTGTCGCCACCGAGACCTTCTTTGAAGATCCCTACGGAATCGAGGAGGAGCATCCCGAGCTATACGACGAACTGGTCCGCTTCTACGGGGTCAATCCTGCGGATTGGATGGAGGCGGGGAGACAAAGCGGCACATAAAAGGTCGCTGTTTTGGCGCGTGACAGAACGTCGCTGGCATCCGCGGCGACACGGGTGAGGTCGCGCATCGCTTTGGCGAGAGGCGGAGCCACAGGCAGGGCGCAGGAAATCGAAACCGTCTCCCCGACCCTGCTCACTCACCGCCCGGCCTGTCTGGCCTTGCGATACTTCAGGGGCGTCGTGTCGGTTTGTTGTCGGAAGACGTGGATGAAGTATTTCACCTCGGCGTAGCCGATGCGCTGGCTGATTTCGGTGATGCTGAGGTCGGTGTCTTCCAGCAGCTCGCGGGCGCGGGCGATGCGCAGGCGCATCTGCTCCTGCTTGGGCGAGCGTCCGAGCTGCTGGCGGAAGCGCCGGTAGGCGGCGCTGCGGCTCAGCGGCACCTCGCGCAGCACCTCGTCCACATTCATCGCGGTGCAGGCTCCGTCGCGGACGCGCCGCGCCATGCCGGCGACGTGGCGGTCGTCCACGGCGATGATGCTGGTGGACTGACGCTCGATGATGCGGCGCGGGGGGAAGAAACGCGGGCGGGCCGGCGGCTTCTGCCCGCGCATGAGGCGATCGAGCAGCGCGGCGGCCTCGTGGCCGATCTGCACAGAATCGACGTCGATGCTGCTCATCGGCGGGGTGGTGAGGTGGCAGAGAAATTCATCGTTATCGACGCCGAGCACGGCGATCTCGTCCGGCACGGCAAAACCGGCGCGCAGGCAGGCGTCGAGCACCTCCTGACCGCGGTCGTCGTGGCAGGTCATCAGGGCGCAGGGGCGCGGCAGTGACGCCAGCCAGCGGGTGAGATGGCGCAGCTCGCGTTCGGCCCCGAGTCTGGATTTGGGGTGCGGATAGACGGCGCAGGGATAGCCGCGTTCCTGCAACTCGGCACGGAAGCGGTCGGATCGCTCGTCCTGATACACATGCTGGCCGTAGGGTGTGCCACAGAAGGCAAAATGGCGGAAGCCGCGCCCGAGAAAGTGCTCGACGGCCATACGCACGACGAGGCGGTTTTCGATGCCGACGATGGGCAGGTTCAATCCGGGGACGGAGGCGCGCAGGTCGATGAGTGGCACCTTCAGCCGCATCAGCGCACGGGCGGTGGCGGTGTCGTTGATGCGGGCGATGATGCCGTCGCCCTTCCAGGTGTCCAGCCAGGAGGGCGGCGGCTCGTCGAGTCCGTGCGGCTGGAAGGTGATGGACCAGGGGCCGTGTTCGCGCTGATAGCGGATGATGCCGCGCAGCAGGCCGCGCCCGTATTCGCGGGAGGTTTCGACGAGCAGCGCGACGCGGGGAGCTGGCATGAGGGAGGAATGGGCGAGACGCTCAAAAAGTGGTGTTTTCTTGGACGAAGATGGGGTGAAATCCGGGGTTCCGGCAAGTATTTTTCACTCATGTCAGCACCCGGCACCATCCAGCGGGCCCAGATCATGACCCTCATCGCCGCCTTTCTCGGGTGGATGTTTGACGGTTTGGAAATGGGCATCTTCCCTCTCGTGGCGCGGCCCGCCCTGCTGGAGTTCCAGGCGACGACGGGCATCCTGGATGAAACCTTTGTGCAGACGTGGATGGGGCGCATCACGGCGACTTTTTTGTTGGGTGCGGCGGCGGGTGGACTGGTCTTCGGCTGGCTCGGGGACCGCATCGGCCGGGTGCGGGCGATGGTGCTGAGCGTGCTGGCCTACTCACTCTTCACGGGGCTGAATTATTTCGCGGAGGCACCGTGGCAACTCGCTCTGTTCCGGTTCATCGCCGCCCTCGGCATGGGGGGCGAATGGTCGCTGGGCGTGGCACTGGTGATGGAGGCATGGCCGCAGGACAAGCGCCCGCTCATGGCCGGGTTCATTGGTGCGGCGGCGAATGTGGGGTATGTGCTCATCGCGGTGCTGGGGCTGTTTGTGCAGATCACCACGGACTCCTGGCGCTGGGTGATGCTGGTGGGGGCCGCGCCCGCGCTGCTGACCCTGTTCATCATGCGCTTTGTGCCGGAATCGGAGTCGTGGAAGCACGCCGTGGCCGAGCGCCGCGAGGCGAGTCCGCTGCGCGAGATTTTCTCCGGGGCCCTGCGCAGAAATACGCTGCTGGCGATCCTCTTTGCCTCGGTGGCACTGACGGTGACGTGGGGCATCGTGCAATGGATCCCGCTGTGGGCGGACCAGCTCACGCAGGGGCAGCAGCCGAAGGCGAAGGCCTGGATTCAAATCTGCTCCTGCGCGGGGTCGATGCTCAGTTGTGTCATCGCGCCGCTGATCGGGGCGAGGTTTGGCCGCAGGCCGGTGTATTTCGCGCTCTGTCTGGGTGCTCTCGTCGCCTGTTCGCTGTTTTTCCGGTCTTTCGACAGCTACGGGCCCGGGTTCCTCGCGATGACGGCGGTGGTGGGCGCGTTGACGGGAGCGTTCTATGGCTGGCTGCCGCAGTATCTGCCGGAACTCTTCCCCACCCGCGTGCGGGCCACGGGCCAGGGCGTGGCTTTCAACTCCGGTCGTATCATCGCCGCAGTGGGCGCGTGGCAGATGGGCGGCGTGATGGCTTTCTTCGGCGGCAGTTATCCGAAGGCCGGCGCGGCCATCGTTTTTGTCTATGTCGTGGGCATGGTCGCGATCTGGTTCGCCCCGGAGACGAAAGACCGGCCGCTGCCGGAATGATGCTCTTTTCATACCCTCTGCCACGCCACTGCCAACCCTGTTCACCCACCGATGACACCCTGTCTCTTCTCCATCAGCTACGCCGGTTTCTGGGGCCAGGCGGCCCTGCCGCTCGTCGATTTCATCCCGCATGCGGCGAGACTCGGCTTTGCCTCGGTGATGATCGCGGGCAAGCGGCCGCATCTCTCGCCACTGGATGCGCCAGAGCAGATCGAACCGCTGAAGGCCGCGCTCGCCGCCGCGAAGATCCGTTGTGAGGTGATCGGCGCCTACACGAATCTCGCACAACCCGTCGGCGTGGGCTGCGAGGTGCCGCAGATCGAGTTTCAGATCGCCTATGTGGAGTCGCTGGCCCGCATCGCGGCGCAACTCGGCGCGAAGGTGGTGCGCGTCTTTGGCGCGTATGAGATCGAAGGCCAGGACCCGCAGACGCAGTGGAATCGCTGCGTTTCCGCCATCCGCGAGATTTGCGATCGTGCCGCCGCGCACGGCGTGACCCTCGCCATACAGAATCATCACGATGTCGGCCTGCACACCGAGGCGCTGTTGGAAATGCTGGCGGACATCGACCGTCCGAACTGCAAGCTCGGCTTTGACGCCTGGTCCCCGGCGCTGCGCGGGGAAGATGTCTATGAATCGGCGAAGCGGGCCGCTCCGCACACCGTCATCACGACCAATGCCGACTACGTCAAAGTGCCGCGCCACCGCTACCGGCCCGAGCTGGTGAACTACGAACGCCAGCCGGTGGACTGGGTGCGTGCAGTGCCCTTTGGCACGGGCTTCATCGACTACGCCGCGTTTTTCGACGGACTCCGGGACGGCGGCTTCGATGGCATCGCCACCTTCGAGATGTGCTCGCCTCTGCGCGGCGGCGGCTCGCTGCCGAATCTGGATGCCTGCGCCACGACCTACCTGGACTGGATGAAGGCGCGGCAATTGATTTCCTGACCATGAGCAAACCCACCGACATCCGTATCCGCGACCTGCGCACGAGTTACGAGCACTACGATTACCGCACGCCGATCAAGTTTGGCGGCGTGGCGGTGAGCGAGGTCACGGTCCTCAATGTGGAATGCGAGGTGGTCTCGCGCGATGGCCGCGTCGCTCGCGGTTTCGGTTCGATGCCGCTGGCGAACACCTGGTCGTTTCCCTCGCGCGAGCTGACCTTCGAGCAGACGCATGAGGCGATGAAGGCGCTCTCGGAGCGGCTCGCGCAGGTCTGCCGCAGCTTTGACGAGTGCGGGCATCCCATCGAGCTGGGACTCGAGCTGGAGGAGCATTTTCTCAAGGCGGCGGAGGAAGTGAGCCGCGCGAGGCAGCTCTCGCAGCCGATCCCGAAGCTCTGCACGCTCGTGTGCGGCAGTGCCTTCGATGCGGCGCTGCACGATGCCTTTGGCAAACTTCTCGGGCGGAACTGCTACCACACCTACTCGGGCGAGTTCATGAACCGCGATCTCGGTGCCTGGCTCGGCGCGGAGTTCGCGGGAGAATATCCTGATGCGTATGTGCGTCGCGAGCCGCAACAGCGCATGCCGTTGTATCACCTCGTCGGTGCGCTCGATCCGCTCGACGACGGCGAGCTGACCCAGCCCGTGGGCGATGGCCTGCCCGAGACGCTGCCGCAATGGATTCACGACAACGGCCTCACGCATCTGAAGATCAAGCTCAACGGCGACGATCTCGCCTGGGATCTCGAGCGCATCCTCAAGGTGGATCGCGTCACGACTGCGGTGCAGCAGGAGCGCGGCGTCACCGTCTGGCACTACTCGCTCGACTTCAATGAGCGATGCGAGAGCGTGGACTATCTCGTCGAAATGATGCGCAAGCTGCGCGAAGCCTCGCCGGCGGGTTTTGTTCGCGTGCAATACATCGAACAACCGACCGCGCGTGACCTGAAGGCGCATCCGGAAAACAAAATGCACGAGGCGGCGAAGCTGAAGCCGGTGGTGATCGACGAATCGCTCACCGATCTCGAGGCCCTGATGCTCGCCCGTGATCTCGGCTACACCGGCGCGGCGCTGAAGGCCTGCAAGGGCCAGAGCCAGTCGCTCCTCATGGCCGCCGCCGCGCAGAAGATGGGCCTGTTTCTCTGCGTGCAGGATCTGAGCTGCCCGGGTGCCTCGCTGATTCATTCGGCGGGCATCGCCGCGCATGTGCCGGGGGTGGCCGCCATCGAGTCGAACTCACGCCAGTATTGCCCCGCAGCCAATGACGGCTGGCGCGAGCGCTTTCCCGGCATCTTCCAGGTGCGCGACGGCTCGATGGATACGAGTTGTCTGAACGGACCCGGCCTCGGCGCGGTGCAGCCCGGATGATCTTCCTGACATGAAACCCCTCTGCCTCCTCACCTTCCTCTCGCTCTCGGCATGCACGGCCTTCGCAGCGAATCCGGCCAAAAAAAACGTCTATCCGCCGCAACCGTGGGCGGCCTGGGTGGAGCCGGATTTCCCCTTCTTCTCCTCCATCCTCGATGCGCGGCGCGAAGGGATCGGCGCGGAAAACCTCACGCCGCGCGGCATCATCCTGAAGCTCGATCACGAGTGCTGGGTCTGCTTTGACACGGATCTGCTGCGCGTGTCCGCCATCTGGCGCGGCAAAGGAGTGACGGACAAGGCGCTCGCACCCGGCTCCCACCTCGATGCGGGCCGCAAGACGCCGGGCGGGCAGTTCCCGGCGCCGCAGCCGGATGGCAAACTCTGGATCGGCAACGGCCTCTTCCCAGGCTGGCAGAGCGGTGAAACCGTGTCGAAAAAAGACCCGCGCGATCCCGCGCCGAGCATCGAGGAAGTCGGTCGCGGACCGGTGGCGGAGTCGATCGGGCGCTTCCAGGCCGTGCGGCTCGTGAACAACGGCGTCGTGCTCGAATACACCGCCAGCGGCACCGGGGTGCGCGAGTGGTGGCACGCCAGCGAGCAGGACGGTCGGCCCGTGGTGGAGCGTCACATCCAGGTCAGTGCCCATCGCAACCCGCTGCTGCTCGTGCTCGGCGCGAAGATGAACGGACCATCGCAGGAGGTCGAAGCCGGCGTGACGGTGACAGGCGGCGCGGAGCTGCTGCCCGATGAGGAACTGTGGCTCGTGAAGGTGCCCGCGCAGGACAAGGCAGCCGCATTCTGCGTCTCTTTCTGCGATGAACACGCCGCGCCCGCAGTCCGGCCGCGCGAGCTTTCCTCCGAACCTGCCGCCGTGCGCTGGCCGCAGGAAGCGGTGTCGAAAATCAAACCCTCCGCCGCAAAGTCCGCGTATGTGCTCGATCACGTGGACATGCCCGATGACAACCCGTGGAAACGCGCCGTGCGTCTCGGCGACATCCAGTTTCTCAAGGACGGCACCGGCGTCGGCATCACACTCGACGGGGATGTGTGGATGATTCGCGGTCTCGACTCCGCCACGGGCCCCGTGACGTGGAAACGCTTCGCCTCCGGCCTGCATGAGCCGATGACCTGCGCGATTCGCGAGGAGCAGATTTTTGTGTTCGACCGCAACGGCATCTGGCAGCTCCACGACACCAACCACGACGGCGAGGCCGACATGCACGAACTGTTCTCCAATGCCTTTGCACAGACGGCGGACATGCGCGAGTTCCCCAGCACGCTGCGCCTCGCTCCGGGCGGCGAGTTCATCATCGCCAAAGGCGGCCAGGAGGCCACCACGATCGGCAAACACAACGGCAGCGTGCTGAGCATCTCCGCCGACGGGAAAAAGGCCACCGTGCTCGGCTACGGCTTCCGCCAGCCCAGCATCGGTGTGAATCCCCGCACCGGCCTCGTCACGTCCAGCGACCAGGAGGGCCAATACATCCCCAGCACCCCGCTGCACATCGTGCGCGATCACCAGTTCTACGGCTTCCTCAGCGACAAACTGCCGAAGGAAGAATATCCCGCGCCCATCGCCGAGCCGCTGACCTGGATGCCCCACGCGGTGAATTCCTCCGCCATGTCGCAGGTGTGGCTCTTCGATGCAAAAATGGGGCCGCTCAACGACACCATGACGCAGATCTGCTTCAACAAGCCCGAGCTGCTCAGCGTCCTCCTCAACGAGCGCGGCAGACGCCCGCAGGCCGTCGTCGTCAGCATCACCGACGACTTCAATTTCCCGCCCCTCAACGGCAGCGTGAATCCACAGGACGGCCAGCTCTACCTCGCCGGCTTCCAGGTCATCGGCTGGGGCAACACCCTCGACACTCTCGCCGGACTCTGTCGCGTGCGTTACACCGGCGCACCGTCGTCGCTGCCGCGCGAGATCGTGCCGATGGACAAAGGCGTGATGCTGCGCTTCGACGTGGCCGTGGATGCCCGAAAGGCCGCGGATCCAGCCAGCTACTCCCTCGGCACCTGGAGCTACAAACGCGCCCACACCTACGGCAGCGCCCAATACAAGGCCGACGGCACCACGGGCATCGACTGGCTCACGCCGAGCAGCGCGTATGTCAGTCAGGATGGAAAAGCCGTCTTCATCGGCGTGCCCGGAATGAAACCCGTGATGCAGCTCCGCATCGGCTGGTCCCTCACCAGCAAGGACGGCCTGGAGATGGCGCAGAACGCCTACACCACACCGTATGAACTCGCCCCCTTCGACGCGAAGAAGGAAGGCTTTGGCGACATCGCCGTCGATCTCACGCCCCGCGCCGCCGCCGCACAGGCCGCTGGTCCCGTGAGCGCGGAAGAGGGGATGCGCCTCTCGCAGATGCTCGGCTGCGTCGCCTGCCACAGCGTGAAAGACCAGGACCTCTTCAAAATCGGCCCGAAGTGGAACAAACTCCTCGGCGCGAAACGCGACTACATCGACGAAAAGAAAAAGAAAGGCTCCGTCATCGTCGATGACGCCTACCTCCGCGAGTCCATCCTCCAGCCGATGGCCAAGCGGCACGTCGATTTCGCGAAAAGCGAATACGCCATGCCCAGCTACGCCGGCGTGCTCACCGATTCGCAGCTCGAATCCCTCATCCTCTACATCAAATCGCTCAAGTAAGCCATGAAGCTGCTCCTGTGCCTCCTATTCGCCCTCGTCTCCGCCGCGCTGCCCGCGCACGCCTCGCATCTCGTCTTCATGCGTCGTGATTGAGAACCGCATGTCGTCCCGATCGACCGGCTTCGGGCTCCGGTCGCAGTTCTCCATCACTTGACCACCGGGGCGGTCTGCTCCGGCGTCGCCCGACCGCCGGGAAGCTCCAGGATCTTGAGGTTGCGAAAATGGATCTCGGCACCCTCGGACTCGAGACAGAGGTAGCCTTTTCGAACGGTCGACTGGCTGATACCGTTCACAAACTTGCCGTTGATGGAGAGCTTCACGGTGCCATCGACGCATACGACATCGTAGGTATTCCATTCGCCTTTTCCCTTGCAGCGGAACTCCCACGACATGCTGCGGCTACCGCGCGGATTGTCGGGAACACCCTCCAATCCGTTGGCACCGAAGAGTTCGCCGGAGACGTAACCCGGATGATTCGGCTGGCCGTCTTTGCCCGGATTCAGCTTCGGCCATTCGAGTTCCAGCATTTGCACCTCCATGCCTTTCGGCAGCGGGCGACCGGGAGGGGTCGAGCCTTCGCTCCAGACGAAGACGCCCGAGTTTCCGCCGGCCTCCATGTGTCGCCACTCGATGTGCAGGATGAAGTTCTCGTATTGTTTCTCGCTGCGCATCACTCCGATGGGCCGACCTTTGCAAACGAGCAGTCCGTCTTTGACGCTCCAGGTTTCCGGGCTGGTGTTCACATCCACCCAGCCAGTGAGATCCTTCCCGTTGAAGAGATCGCGCCACTGCGGCACATCGTTGGCGGTGGCGGTGACGGCAGCGGCGACCGCGAGGAAGGACAAACAGAGGAGTGGTTTCATGGCAGGTGTATCCTGCATGATAGCCTGATCGGACACCGTTCGCGAGGTCGCCATCGCGTGAGGCAAAAAACGCACTTCCCCGATCCAATGTGAAACCCCTCCAAAAGGCACCATGAGATGCCACGAACGTGGCAGGGTTGATGAACTTCACCCGACCAGAGACCGTGACGGGCGCGTGCGCCAAAGGAGACGCTAGTTTTTGGTTTGTTTGTCAGGATCGGGATCACAGGCCGTGTTTGCGCACGTGCGGGGCGAGAATGCGGGAGCTGATCCATCCGATGCAGGCCCACGGAGATCGACGCCACGCCGGGAGGTGCCGGTCGAAAACGGCGAGATACTCCATGACGGCCTCTCCGCCGCGGAGGGATTTGAATTTGCCCACCCCGGCACTGAGGTTCAGGGGGAGGGCGCGGCGGCGCGCTTCCAGCACCGGGACAACGGCGAGGCGGCGATAGAGCCCGAGCGATTTCGGAAGGGAGGTGTCATAGCCAACCACCGGCGAGGTGAGCACCCCGTGGAGCGCCACGCAGGCTTCGACGCCGACGAATCGGCCTGCTTCCTCGCGCAGGGCAGTGAAGCGGGCAAGGCCCTCGCGATGCAGATGGAGGAGCCAGTCTGAACTGAATTTCGGATTATGACGCGAGTATTTTCGAAGATACAGATCCTCGTAGAGCTTTGTCAGGGAGGGAAAATCCCCGGTGGTGAGATTTTCGGAGGGAACGATCTCGAGATCGCGGCGGTCAAGCAGGCGGGCGTCTTTGCGGAACTCGGGAGATCGGGCGACGGACTCGGAGGCGGGATCATACCACCACACCTGTCGACTCGGAATGATCCTTGCCCCGGATTCGGCGAGGACGCGCAGCAGCGGAGCACTTTCCCGTTCGTTGAGGGATCGAAACACGATGGCATGACCCGGCCATTGCGAGACGAGGGCATCGAGGACTGCGGCGATATTGCGTGGTTCCCAGCGCGGCCAAGGATTGGTCGAAAGGAGCCAGTTGTTCACCATGACGACGCGATTCAGATCCGCCCGTCGGAACCACTCGCCGAGACCACCGAGGGCCATGCCGACGACGGTGGAAGTGGCACGAGGGATCTCCCTGGCGATTTCTTCCCGGGCGTAGGAGACGTAGTGGGTCCACGGCGAGCAGATCCACGAGTTGTCCCATTCGGTTTCGTTCACCGTCAGTGGGAACTCGATTCCATCGGCGCGGAGAAAGGCAACTTTCGTCTCCAGATTCGGCGCACACCATGCGGTGCCTCGGGCCAGGACCGGTCGAAACCAGCGGGCGAGCACTTCATCGCGGGGCTGGGCGGAGATGGCGGGATCAGGGTCCATTCCATTCGATGTCGTGCGTCGCTGCGGCGCTCAGGGAACAGCGGCGAAGCAAGGCGGTGGCCGCCAGCTCCAGGAAGGCGGGAATCTGTCCGAAGACGGGACCGGGATCTTTCCTCGAGGCGATCAGATCGGGCGTGGTGCCTCCCAAGCGGAGTGATTGGCAGAGCGTCGGCCACAACAATTGGCCTGCCCGCATCGGAGGGGGCAGCGGCGCGGCCCGCTCCAACAGCGGCATGATCGGAAAGGTGGGATCGAGGAGGTGAATGCCGCTGGTGAGACGGGGGTTGCATTCGATGACGCGCAGCCCGACCTCGTCCGAGCGGATCCAGTCAAAGGCGAGCGATCCAGTGAGGTGCAGACGCTCCGCCCATCGGCGTATGGCCCCCTCCGCCTCGTCATCCCAGATCGGTTCAAAGGTGCAGCCAGCTCCGCGCCCCGCCCGAGCCGGACATTGGTAGAATGTCAGGATTCTGACTTCGCCGCCGACGCAGAGCGCCCAGGAGGAAAACTCATTTCCCCTGACAAACGCCTGCGCCATCCATCCTTTCGTATCGGGCGGAGGGTCACCGATCCGCATCCGTGCGGCGAAGCGCGAGAATCGCGGCTTCCAGACGAGGGGGCGATTCTGAGGAGCCTCGCTCGCATCCCACGACTCCGGGGAAAGGACATAGGCGAAGCGGGCGAAGGCGAGCTTGTCGTGCAGGGGAAGGAGGATTTCGAGAGGGTCACAGAACACCCGGACCGAATCCGAAATCCTCCCGTGGGCGGCAGCGAGGTGAAAAATCTCTTCGCAGGTTGGCCAGAGCAGATCGACCTGCTCCTTTTCGATCCAGGTGAGAATCGCAGAGAGAAAGCCTTCGCGATTCGCGACCGGAGAAGGCACGCGGTGATGACTGGCGAAAGCACGCGAGAAACGCCCCAGTGGAAAACGCGCCGGATCGGCCCCGATCACCCGGACTCCTTCCCGGTGGAGTCTTCGCGCGAGATCCAGGGTGGCGGGTGCCCGCGTGCCGGTGAGCAGGATCGTCGTCATCGACTCGCACGGGGCTCTCAGTCGCCAACGACGGTACGCTCCAGCCAGCGACGTTCGCGCATCGCTTCTGCGGCGGCGTTGATTTCCGCCTCCTTCTTGCTGCCGCCCGATCCCTGTCCCAGGGTGATGCCCTCCCAACGCACCTCCGCGACGAAGGACTTTTGGTGATCGGGTCCCTCTTGGCTGATGATCCGGTAGGTGGGGCTGGCCGGGGCGATTGCCTGGAGGCATTCCTGTAGCTCGCCCTTCGGATTCATCTCTTCTGCATGAGAGAGGATCCCATCAATGTGTGGACCGAAGTTTTCGAAGACAAAGCGCCGCGCCGCATCGAGGCCTCCGTCGAGGTAGACGGCCCCCGCGAGAGCCTCGAGTGCATCGGCGAGATTCGAGGGACGCGCCCGCCCTCCGCTGGCGACTTCCCCTTTGCCGAGACGGAGGTGAGCACCAAGACCGAGATGCCTGGCGAAAAGACAGAGCGCCTCGCGCGAGACCAAGCGGCTGCGGCGTTTCGTCAGGGCGCCTTC
The DNA here is from genome assembly GCA_937898895.1 of uncultured Verrucomicrobiae bacterium. Taxonomy (GTDB): domain Bacteria; phylum Verrucomicrobiota; class Verrucomicrobiia; order Verrucomicrobiales; family DEV007; genus Arctic95D-9. The sequence goes on from CALDKL010000114.1 coordinate 14,326, forward strand.
TCCCTCGGAAGGAAATCGGCGGAAGAGTTCCTCTGTCAGGACCAGTTGAATGACCGCATCGCCCAGATACTCGAGCCTCTGATTGTCGGGTTGGGAGCGTTTCGTTTCGCAGGCAAGGCTCGGATGCGTGAGAGCCTCCTGAAGGAGGGTCGGGCGAGAAAAGCGGTATCCGATGGCAGCCTCTACGGATTCCATGAAGAAGGGCGGGTGTGCTTCCGGGAACCGGGAGCAGGGTGGGGTGGCTGACGGGGATCGAACCCGCGACAACCGGAATCACAATCCGGGGCTCTACCACTGAGCTACAGCCACCATCGCGACGGGCGGCCTCGGGGCCGAACCGGACGGGGGAGAATACTAGGTCATGCCCGGAGGAATTCCACCGGAAATTTTGCTCCGTCCTGCTCCGGCAGGACTTGATCATAAAACATTTCGAGCAGGGCAAGCCTGAAATCCCGGCAGAAAATGAGTTCCAACCGAGACAGGAAAGTTGCTAGCGAAACGAGCCCACCTCGGCGAGCAGCCAATAGTAAATAGTGGGTCAGGAAAATTATTTGTGCGCACATACTTCCGCAGCGCCCTTCCTGTCTGGATTTGTCGTCTCTCCCTCGAATTGGGGGGTAACGGACTGCCACCATGCAAACACCCCGACGATCCGGAGCCGGACGATTCGTTTATCGTGTCATCTCCCGCGTCGCGATTCGATGGGGCGAGGATCGAAATTGTCAGGCGATGACGGGATTGAAAGACAGGTGCGGCAGTACCGATCCGCCGCTTGATTGCGAAGAGGAGTCCGGTAGGATGGAATTGGAATCGGTGAAGAGGTTCCTCCGCTGCCCAGAAAGGTCTTCCGCTTCCGTCGACGATGCCTTACCTTTCCACCGAAGCGATGAAATCCCTCCTGCTCTTTGTGACCTGCCTTGCGGCGACAGCGGTGATGGGCGTCGAGGAAGCCCTCGTCCCGCACATTCGTGGCCCGTGGACCACGATCGCCCATGATCCTGACCTCGGTGGTCTTTCCAGCGAGCATCAGCAACCGGTGGACTTCGGAATCTGGCGGGCAGCGGACAACACCTGGCAGCTCTGGTCTTGCGTGCGCCATACAAAGGAATCCGGTCGGACGCGGCTCTTCCATCGCTGGGAATCGGGATCGCTCACCGCCCCGGACTGGAAACCCATGGGCATCGCAATGCGGGCCGATTCAACCCTCGGGGAGACTCCGGGAGGCCTTCAGGCACCGTTCGTCTTCAGGGACGGCGGGAAATTCCGCATGCTCTACGGAGACTGGGTGCGCATTTGCTCGGCGACCTCCGAAGAGGGAAAGTCGTTTCGGCGAGACGTTCATACAAACGGACAGCCAGCCCTTTTTGCCGAGGGACACGAGGAAAACGCACGCGATCCATTTGTGATGAAGATCGGCGACCGATGGTATTGCTACTACACCGCCACGCGGACGACGGAGCGATCGGAGAACGACAAGCCGATCACTCGGAAGATCGGAGTGGTCTACGTGCGCACCTCGCCGGATTTGGCGACGTGGAGCGAAGCCCAGGTCGTCGCATCCGGCGGCGAGGCAGGCGACGGGCTGTTCAGCGCCGAGTGTCCGCATGTTGTCGAGGTGACACCGGGGCATTTCTATCTCTTTCGCACGCAGCGATACGGTTGGGGAGCGCAGACGCGGGTCTATCACTCCACCGATCCGATGGATTTCGGGCATGGCCCGTCGGACGAGGGGGATGCGCGGCATTTGGTAAGCTCCCTGCCGATGGCAGCTCCGGAGATCGTGAAGATGGACGGGCAATGGTTCGTCGCCGCGCTGCGCGAGGATTTGAAGGGAATCCAGGTGGCCGGGCTGGAGTGGCTGCCGATGTCAGAGGTCCCGTCCGGACCCGATGCGAAGCTCAAAGACTGATCCGCTCTCTGTCCGGGAAGCATCTGCTGGCGGAGGATCCTGCACGATCCGTTTTTCCTGAATTCGGAGGAAAATCTCTGCCGTGGCCCTGGCGTCGCAGAGGGCGCGATGGTGGGAGTCGAGCGACACCCCGAAATGGTTGCTGAGCGCGGCGAGACCGTAGGAGGGCAGGCCGGGGAAATGGCGACGCGATTCGACCACGGTGCAGAGCAACGGGCCACCGAAGGCCATGCCGCAGCGTTCGAACTCGGCCTTGAGAAAACCGTGATCGAACTTCGCACGATGGGCGACAAAAACCGCGTCGCCAAGGAACTCGCGCAGCGCTTCGGCAATCTCTCCAAAGCGCGGTGCCTCCGCCACCATTGCGTCGGTGATGCCGGTGAGTTTTCGGATGAAGGAGGGAATGCGCCCTTCGGGATTCACCAGACTCGACCATTCGCCGACGATACGACCACCGCGCACGCGGACGGCTCCGATTTCGGTGATCCGATGCCGCGCCGGGTCGCTACCCGTGGTCTCGACATCGACGACGACATACTCCTGCTCCGGATCAATGATCCAGCGGACCCGGGCGACTTCGACCTGGAAACCAGCGTGGCGGAGGCGCCCGATCTGGACGAGTTGCTGACGGTGGATTTGGTCCCCTTCCGTTTTCAATTCGATAAAACGGAGCCCTCCCGGATCGAGCACGATGAGATCGGGAAAGCCACTGCGATTGGCGCGAAAATCGCAGGCAATCTTCCGCAGGATGTGGGCGAGGCCCCCGCGCGGAGCATGGGTGACGAGGCGCAGGCACCAGGAAAACACGTCGGCATCCCAGGCGAAAAGGGAGTTGGGGAGACCGAAATGGGATTGCCAGACCGATTCGAGAAACGCCTTCGCACTTTCCGGATCGTCGAGAAGAGAGAGGCGCTCTTCGATTTTGTCGCCGAACCTCGTGTGGAAGCTGCCCGAGCGGAGATCGTGAGGCATGAAGTCGAAGGGATCGTGCAGCGAGGCGAGTTCGGGGCCAAAGAGCAGATCCCAGAAGAGCAGTCCAAACAACTGCTGCCAGAGCCGATTTTCGACGTGGGCGGCGCTGGCTCCGTCGCGGGAAAGTCGGGCGACGGCAGAGGTCTCGGGTCGGTCGCGTCCGGATTCATCGAGAGCGAGGGAAGAGGCCTGACGGAGGACGTCAGTGAGTCGACCGGTGCGCTTTTTCTGGAATTTTCTCTCCAGAAAATCTTCGGCAAAAAGCAGCTCGCCATCGCTGGAAGGATTGTCGATGAGGCGGCGGAGGAGCGTCTCCGTCTCGTCGTGCCGACCCGAGGCGTGGAGCAGGCGCACGGCCCGTTCGGTGGCGGGGTACTGATCGGAGAGAAGGTAGATCGTCAGGGCGAGGTCGGGCTGGCCATCGCGTTCGAGGAGTCGCCCCAGTCGATGCAGGGCTCGGTGGCGCTGCGAAGTGACGTGCGGGTCCGTATCCTGCGGCCAGGTGGCGACTGCGGCGGCAAGTTCCTTGACGCGGTCCGGCTCGGCATCATCGAGAGTCGCGAGGGTATGGGAGTAAAAGAAAGCACCCTGGGCGGCAGAAGCCGTCTCGAAGCGGGCTTCGAAATCGGCACGATACGGTGCGGTGGAAATGCGACCGAGATCGCGCAGGGCAAAGGAGGTGAGATCCCGCCTGACACTGCCAAAATAGAGAAAGACCAGGTAGGCGACTTCGTCTTCGCGAAGCTGCACGAGAAACTGCTCCCGCGCGGGGCTGGGATAGGCTCGTTCAAAATCGAGGCACTCGAGTCCGATCCGGACGAGACCCTCTTTCTTCAGCGACCCAAGAGGGTGCGAAGCCCCGATTTCAACGGAGTGTTGCCGAATCCGGGAGAGGAGGGCCACTCGGGGTTCGTGCCACAACAAGTCGCCCAGGTCACCGGGCTCCGGACTGCGCACAAAACCGGCTGCTGCCAGTTCGCGGGCCGCAGTTTCGAGGTCGGCGATCTCGGCATAGCGGAGTTGGTCGCGTTGAAAAATCCGCCCGCGCCGATTTGCCATGCGCACATACAAACAACGGGCATCGCGGGAAAGCTCGTCGAACTCGCGGAGAAAGCACCGATGCCGGGCATCGAGAGCGTGATCATACTTCGAGGTGACGAAGCCGATCATCTCGAGAAAATGTTCGAGATAATAGCGCGAGGGGAGGTCGGGAACGGAATCAGGCACGACTGGGGCATGGTGGCATGTTCACCAAACCTTTCCAGCCGCATTTCTCATCGCCTTTCCGCTGCGACCCGATTCGTTGCGACCCCGGCGGAACGTCTCCCCGCAGATTTCCGTCGTTTCCGCCTACGAATCCAGTTCCGTTCCGTCCCGCAGTCGGAACCGCCAGGGCATCAGGGTGTCAAAGGCGATCAGGTCGGCGCGGAGGCGTCCGGCGGAATCGTTGCCCGCATCGAGCAACACGAGAGTCCGCTCCGAGGCGAATTCGCCGAGGAACTGCCGACAGAGACCGCAGGGGGAGCGCTCGGACAGAGCTGCTCCCGGTCGGGCGGAGGTCGAGACCGCGATGAGTTCGAGGGAACGCCTTCCTGCGGCCACCGCAGTGGCGAGGGCGACCCGTTCGGCGCAGAGTGTGCCGCCGTAGCTGGCATTTTCGATATTGCATCCGTCGAACATCGCCCCCTCGGCGAGAACGGTGCTGCCCACGGCGAATCCGGAATACGGGCAATAGGAATGCTTCGCGGCTTCACGCGCACGGAGAAGGAGGGAGCCAAGCGTCGGCAAGATCCCCTGAAGCCTCTCGTCATCCTCCAGGTCAAAGCAGGTCCATATCCCTTCTTCCCTGACGAGAGTGCGGCTTTCGGGGATCATGTGCGGTTGTCTCAGTTTTGCATCACCTTCTCCACGAGGATGCTCTGGATGAAGGAATACAGTTCATACTGGGCAATGAGGAGAAGGCGATCCGATCCGACGATTTCGGGGCCGAGGGTCTTGGCGAGATGCCGCTCCTCCGAGGTCGCGAGATCAAAATCCTCATTCATGAGGAGCCGGGCCTGATTGAGGGTGCTGTACCAGGCTTCGGTATGGGAAAACGGGACGACGACCCGTTTCAATTCCGGCAATTCGAACGGAATGCCGAGTTCCTCGAGTTCCTCGCGCAGCCTGTCCTCCTCGTCATCGTCATCGTCATCGTCATCGTCATCGTCATCCTCATCGTCATCCTCATCGTCATCGTCATCGTCATTATCCTCATCCTCATCCTCATCCTCATCCTTGTCGTCCTCACCAAGAGTGTAGCTCTCGTAACGGGCCACATCGCCCTCGACGATGGCCCGGTCTCCCGCAAAGGCTTCTTCCAGATCGGGGTGGATCAGATTCTCCCAATCTTCCATCTGGGATAGGGTGCCCACGTCGGCCAGGACATCCGGCGCGAGCGGAGGGGGAAAGAGGCGTTCGCGGGCCTCTCGACTGAATCCCTCTCCTGACGCGAGCTGTGGGAGCATGCGGATCCATTCCCATTCCCCAGGGAACAGGGAATCGAGCACCCAGTGGTCATCAGAGAGAAGAAAGCGCATGGATCGATCCGGAACCTTCTGCGGTACTTGAACGCTGGCCTCCCGGGAAAGTCGAACGATACGAAAAGGAAACCCGCTCTCCATTAAAATCCTCGGGTTTTTCACTTCTTTCCCTTGGAGAATGGCCTGCGGCGATTTTCTCTCAATTTTGAAAATAACTGCAGTCTTACAATTCGTGATTGCGAAATTACAAAAGAATGCGATGATTTGCAGCGAAAATTTTGACAAACATGGACCTGAACGGAGAAAGTTTTATAATTTCTAAAAATACCGCTTGAAGGAAAGGCTCAAGTGGTGTTAAATTTCCATCGTTACCATAATTTTCAAAATCGCAAGGAAGTAACATCATGCAAATTACAGAAGACAAAACCATCGAGGTCGAGCAAAACGCTGACCGTCTCGCGGACTTCATCATGTTCGCGCAACGTTCGTTCCTGCTGGACCTGTCCAAAGAGCTGAACAAGGGGAATATTTCCTATGCCCAGTTCTTCCTGCTCGGCTACCTGGCCAACGAGGATTACCTGACGATGACTGACATCTCGAAAAAGATGGGTCATTCCACCGCTGCCGCGACCGGTCTGGTGGATCGTCTTGAAAAACTCGGTTATGTCCAGCGTCTTCACGCTGCCGACGACCGCCGCAAGGTGATGGTCCAGATCACCCGCAAGGGCATCGAGATGGTCAGCCGCCTGCGCAACACCATCGCCGACAGTATCACGGAAGTGATGGCCGCCCAGGAAAACGGGGAAGAGGAGTCGATCCAGCCCGTGTACGCCCAACTCAAGGAATTCATCGCCTCCCGCTGAGTCGGATTGCGGGTTTCCTCTGTGGACCCAAAATCACGAGTCTGTCGACCCGGTCTCCCTGGGGATCCGTCCCAATTCCATCCGTGCGATTTTGAAAACGCCTCCGCCTACCCCGGAGGCGTTTTTGTTTTGGCGAAATCTTCCGAATCGGTGAAGCTGATTCCGCGCCGGGGTGTGGAGGCGGATTTCACGTAACGCATCCCGTTCCGGATGCGTCGTTTGTGTTTCCGTCCACCCCGGGTCCTATCGCAATCGCCTCCTCGTAAAAGGGATCGTCGCGCTGCTTCTCGTCTGGGGAGTCGCCTACGGTCTGATGCGTTGGGCGGGTGCTGCGAAACCGACCCTGGAAAAGGTGAGTGCCTTTGTCGAGGAACATCCCCTCTCGGAAATCTCCGATCCCGACGAGCGCAAGCGCGTCATCGGGGAATTGGCAGACCTGCTCAACGGACTCGAACCCTCGGAAATGCGGAGGCTCGAGGAAGAAGTGGCGGAAGACCCGCGCCGCGACCTGCTGCAGGAAATGTCGACCGAGGAGCAATTCTTTTTCCTCGAACGCCGCGTCGGCCGCGCCTTTCAGCAGATGATGGAGTCTTTCAACGAGATGGATCGCGAGGAGCGAAAGCGCATCGTGGAGAAATCCCTCAAGAGGATGAAGGAAGGGCGCGGTGCCCCCGCCCGGCTCGAGGAGACCGATCCGGCGGTGGCCGAGAAGATCACCGAGGCGGGATTGAAGGCCTACTACGAGGAGGCCAGCGCGGAAACCAAACTGGACCTCGCGCCGCTGCGCGTGGAGATGCAACGATCAATGACGGTGATGCGCGAACGATGAGGAGTCGGCTCCGGACAACGGCGACACGGGCATTGACGATGGTCGAGATCCTCGTAGTCGTGGCCATTCTCGGGACGCTCGTCGGGATCGGGGTGCCGACCTTCCGGCTCATGAAGGCGAACGCCCGGTCCACTCTCTGCGCGGGCAAGCTGCGCGAGATTGGCATCGGCCTGAACAGCTACTTCGGCGACCACGGCATGACCTTCCCCACCCTCGTTCCCGCACGAGAGAGCAAGGAAGACGACGTGCCCAGTCTCGACACCGCCTTGCTCGACTATGTCGGAGATGAATTCGCCTTCCAGTGTCCGGCCGATCACGAACATTTTGAGAAGACCGGGTGCAGTTATTTTTGGAACAGTCTCGTCAACGGGCAGAACACCGCGAAACTCGAACTCCTGGGCATGAAGGGGCATCCCTCGGGAATTCCCGTCGTGTCGGACAAGGAAAATTTCCATGAAGATGTCGGCGACGGAGTCAATGTGCTCTACGCCGACGGTCACGTGTTGCGGGAGGTCCAGTTTGCTGTGGGAAAGCGCTGATGCTCGAGTTCGACCAGGTCACCAAGCGTTTTCCGGGGGCGGCGGGTCGTGCCTTGGATGAAGTATCCTTCTCGGTGGCGAAGGGACGGATCTGCGGGCTCCTCGGCCACAACGGAGCGGGCAAGAGCACGGCCCTCGGCGTCCTCCTCGGCATGGTTTTTCCCGACGCGGGGGAGGCACGCATCGGCGGCATCTCGGTGCAGCAGGAACGAGAGAAGGCGATCAGAAAAGTGGGAGCGATCTTTGAGGCCCCCGCCTTTTATGACTATTTGTCAGGGTGGCGGAACCTGAAAGTTCTCACCGCCTACTCGGGCGGGGTGGAGGAAAGCCTGATGCGGGAAGCGGTCGCGTGGGTCGGGCTTTCGCAACGAATTCACGACCGTGTCTCGACCTACAGCCACGGGATGCGCCAGCGTCTCGCTCTGGCCCAGGCCCTCCTCCCCCGGCCAGAGCTGCTCCTCCTCGACGAGCCCACCGATGGTCTCGATCCCGAAGGCATCGTCGAGTTTCGTCGCCAGCTCCTCGAACTGCGAGACCGGCTCGGGCTGACCGTGCTGCTCAGCTCGCACCTTCTCGCCGAGGTCGAGCTGGTCTGTGACGAGGTCGTCATCCTGCAGGGCGGACACAAGGTCTACGAGGGCAGTGTCCATGTCGCGGAAGGGTCGCGACTCCTCTATCGAATCGAATCGGAGAACGAGGCGGTGACCACGGCGATCTGCCGGGAGCTGGGCGGGGAGGTATTCGGTGACCGGATCGGTTTTCCCCCTCTCGGGAATCCCGCCGATCTCCTCGCTGCCCTCGTCGCGAGAGGAGCCCGCATCACACGGTTCGCGCCCGAGGCGGGATCGCTCGAGACACTCTACCTGCAGTTCAGCCGGGAGAAGAAATCCAATCGCGAATGAGCCTGTTCTTTCGACAACTTGGCTGGGAACTCTTCCGCCTGTTCGCCCGACGGCGCACCTACATCGGGTTCGGGGTGTTTCTGGCGGTGGAAATTCTTTTCTACTGGCTTTGGACACGCGAGCGATCACAGGCGGGCATGGAGAAATTTATCGAGCGAATCGCGGGCGGCTTCGATGAATACTTCTCGGCGCTGACTCTGGGATTCCTCATCGTCACCTTCACCATGCTGCTGCTCGGGGTCGTCTTCGTATCGCTGATCGCGGGCGACATCCTCGCGAAAGAGAGCGAAGACGGCAATCTGCGTCTGCTCCTCGTGAGGCCGGTCTCGCGGTTTCGGCTTCTTCTCGTGAAATTTTTATCCTGCCAAATCTACACCTCGACCCTCTTTCTTTTTGTCGGAATCACGGCCCTCATCGTCGGTCTCATCGAGCGCGGTTGGGGCGGAGGCATGCTGGTGTGGACGCCGGAACTGCCTCGGGTCTCTCTGTTCGACTGGGAGGAGGGGATGTTTCGTTATTTTCTCGGAATCTTCGGATTCTCGCTCATTTATCTCCCCGTCACCG